>JAGWZD010000072.1 GCA_018968995.1 Bdellovibrionales bacterium | reverse complement strand
CACGCTGCCTGGGCGAATATTGAACGAAAGATTCTCAAAAAGAACCTTATCGCCAAATGACTTAGAAATGTTCTGAGCCTCAAACACCACGTTTCCAAGGCGAGGACCTGGTGGAATATAAATTTCCATTTCCTGTAGCTTCTCAGGTCGATCCTCTGAAAGCATGCGCTCGTAGGCAGCCACGCGAGCCTTGCTCTTGGCTTGACGAGCCTTGGGATTCATTTGAATCCACTCGAGCTCACGCTCTAAGGTTTTCACTCGCTTGGTTTCTGCTTTCTCTTCTTGTCTTAAGCGCTCTTGCTTCTGAGCCAACCAAGACGAGTAATTGCCCTCCCAAGGAATGCCGTGCCCACGGTCAAGCTCCAGGATCCAGCCCGCAATATTGTCGAGAAAGTAGCGATCGTGGGTAACTGCAATCACAGTTCCTGCGTATTCCTTTAAAAATCTCTCCAGCCAAGCAACCGATTCGGCGTCCAAATGGTTGGTAGGTTCGTCCAGCAGCAGAACGTCTGGCTTTTGAAGCAGTAACCGACAAAGCGCCACGCGCCTGCGTTCACCACCCGAGAGATTCTTCACAGCGGCATCCCCTGGAGGAAGCCTTAAAGCGTCCATCGCAATATCTAAAGTGCGATCGAGGTCCCATCCGTTTGCATGTTCAATTTTTTCCTGAAGATCCGCCTGCTCTGCTAAAAGCTTTTCCATCTTGTCTGGATCCAATTCAGGATCCGCGAATGCCAGACCGATTTCTTCAAAGCGCTTCAGCCACTTCGGTAGCTCGCCCATTCCATCCATGACGTTTTCTTTGACCGTCTTGGAGTCGTCGAGCTTGGGCTCTTGATGAAGGTAACCAAAGGTGACGCCTTCGGTCGGCAGCACCTGGCCATTCACGTTACGCTCCTCGCCAGCAATAATTTTCAAAAGCGTGGATTTACCTGCGCCGTTTAGCCCCAGAACCCCAATTTTGGCTCCGTAATAGAACGACAGATAAATGTCGCGCAGGACCTGCTTATTGGGAGGATAGATCTTGCTAACACCGACCATCGAGAAGGCAAATTTTTGAGCCATGCGAGAGAACTCGCATAATCGGGCAGAGGGTGCAACTGCCACAAGGAACGCCCTGGTCACTTCGATTTCATGGCACTATCTTTAAGTCCCCAGTATCCTCAGAGAGATCCCTAAAGGAGACGACCGAACCATGTTTCCACCAAACACTAAGGTTTTAGTTATAGATGACATGCTCACGATGAGGAAGCTCGTGAGCCGCTGCCTCAAAGACATCGGATTTACAGATATTACGGAAGCTGACGACGGCGAAACCGCTTGGCCGCTTCTTGAAGCTGGAGCCAGTGGAAAAGCCGTTCCATTTCAGCTGGTCGTCTCGGACTGGAACATGCCCAAACTCACTGGCATTGCGCTTCTAAAAAAGGTTCGAGGCCACGAGGCCATGAAAAACCTCCCGTTTCTATTCGTGACGGCAGAGGCTGAAAAAGGACAAATCCTGGAAGCCATTCAGGCTGGGGTCAGTAACTACATCACCAAGCCCTTCACTCCGGCCACGATGAAGGAAAAGCTTCTGGCCGTCTGGAGCAAGCACCACCCGAAATAACCGACTAAAGCACTCAAGAATTGCTGCGGGGTGCCGATAAGATTTCATGATTCGACGACTCGTGGGCTATTCTTCAGCCACCCTACAACTTGTCCCTTGGACCCTCTGGGCTCCACCGATGGCTCTGATGATGGCCGTCTCAGCTATTTTCCTATCTTAAAATCAGATTAGGGCACCTGGCACCGCGGTGAACGACCTGCAGCTTGGGCTTCGCGATAAAGCGGAGCAGCGCGCTCTTGCAGCTCGGTGAGATCTTGGATGCGAGAAGAATGGGAAGGGTGTGTCGACAAAAACTCAGGTGGCTGACCGCCTGAGTTTTTTGCCATGTTCTTCCAGAGCTCAATGGCCTCACGAGGATCAAACCCTGCTTTGGCCATCAACCGAAGGCCGATTTCATCGGCTTCGCTTTCTTGGGTTCGACTATGAGGAAGAAGAATGCCGAACTGAACCCCAAGACCCAAAAGCGCAAAGATCTCAGCGCGTCCTGAGCTCTGTTTCAACACAGAAGCCAGAGCTGCTTGTCCGCCCTGAGCTAAAAGCCCCTCACTCACTCGTTCGTTTCCATGTCGTGCCAAAACATGCCCGACCTCGTGACCCAGAACAGCGGCCAACTGCGCCGGCGTTACGGCCACTTTCAAAAGCCCAGAGTGGACGCCCACTTTTCCGCCAGGAAGCGCAAAGGCATTTGCGCTCGGGTCCTGAAACACCACGATCTCCCACTGATCCACAGGAATCGCTGACCCTGAAACGGCAATGATAGGTCGAGCCACACAGCGAACGTAGTCATTGAGGGCTACATTTTTCTCAGTGGGTTGCTTCTGGCGCATTTCAGCAAAGGCTTGAGCCCCCAAGGCACTCATTTGAGATTCCGGCAGTAAAATCAGCTGTTTTCTGCCCGTGGGTGAAGTCGCACAAGAGCCGAGACCGGACGCGACTAAGGCTACCGCTACAAAACAAGACAGACGCATTTGCACCGAAAGCTCCAAAACTTAGATCGATACTACTTCGCGAACCTCAGGGATCGACTCCTGAAGGCGTTTTTCAATTCCGCCCTTGAGCGTCGCAGTAGAGCTCGGGCAGCCACTGCAAGAGCCTTGCAAGTAGAGGTACACCACGCCGTCTTCAAATTTTTCGAAAGTGATGTCTCCGCCGTCCATCGCCACAGCAGGACGAATCTCGCTATCGAGGATCTCACGAATCTTATTTTCAACTTCTGAGTTTCCACCCTTATGCGACATCGCCGCCTCACCCGTGACAACCGGAAGATTCTGAGACAAATGGCCCTCCAGAATCGAAGAAGTACTGCGGTGCACGACGTCCCAATCGCCATCTTCAGTCTTGGTAACAGTCACGAAATCGCGACCAATCATCACCCCACTGATTCCAGGAACATCAAAAAGCTTGGCTGCAAGCGGCGAGTCCTGCGACGCGTCTTTCGGATTAGTGAAGTTTCTCGCCCCTTTCTCCACCAAGACTCGATTGACCGAATACTTTAGGGTGTTGGGATTCGGAGTAAATTCCAGATTAATGTACACTGAACCAGCCGACATAAGAGACCTCAAATAAAGATGCTATTTTGACGCGAGCATAGCACAGTTTCAATTTTTGTAGAAATTCACGCTTTTTTTGAAAAAGGTCCTAAAATATCAGTTTATGAGCGCCTTAATCCCAACCACGATCTCAAAAAGCGTTTTCCTCCTCGCTCCAGTTCTCCTGATGACTGCAAGCGCTTCTCTAGCTCGGGCAGAGTCCAGAAAATGGGAAAATCTCGCCCCCTCCCCCAATGGCTCTACGATTCAGTTCCAATCCACCGCTGCAAACACAACGATCCCTCAACCTCTGAACCTCACACCTCTCAAAGATCTGACAGTGATCTCTTGGCTAAAACCTTCAGGCGACGCCACCCCGTACCTTCTGCTCTCGGGCAGCTCCCCAGAGGATAACGAACGTTCACTGTTTATCGTGCGCGCAGACGGAAAGTTGAAACCTCAACGGCTCACTTTTCCTGGAAAGCTTTTAGATCCTAAGACGCGAGAGACCGTCCACGAAAGCCGTGCCTTTTTTGGGCGTTGCCTCGCCTCTCAGGAACATGATGCACTTGTACTCTATCAAAGAGATCGGCTCGACAGACGTCGCGGCATGCACAGCAGCGTCTACGTTGCTGAAGCTGCACCGGATCTCCTCAGCGAGCGAGTCATCGAAAGACGGCTGCCGTCTATGAAGACGGTTCAACAACGAATAAAGATTCGGCAGTGCACTGAGATTTCTGGAAAAAACAGGTCCTTTGACGCCGCATTTTTTCAATTTAGAAACCGGGGAGCCGAACTACCCGACACTGTGGACGTGGACGAAGACAAGAACGATCAGAAGGAATCTAAAGACGAGACCTCTCTGGGGAAATCTGCTCCCTAAGCGCCTATTCTCAAGCGGTCCACCTCACCTCGGCACCAGCCTTGCTTGAGTGATGCTCTGTGCTGAACACCCCCTTTCAACTGACAACTGACGCGATACAAACCGAGACGCAACGATTCGACGTCCGCTACACCTGCGATTCCGATAACTCCTCACCCGAGATCCGCTGGCAATCTCCTCCAGATGAAACTGAAGCGTTTGCGCTGATCATGGATGATCCGGACGCGCCTCAGGGTACCTTTTTCCATTGGGTGGTCTACAGCATCCCTCCGCAAGTACGCCACCTTCCTGCCGGAATTCCACCTCAAGAGGTTCTACCGCATGGGATACGCCAGGGACTCAATACCGCCCGAAAATTAGGCTACTTTGGACCATGCCCACCCCCTGACGACCCTCCCCACCGCTACCGAATCACTTTATACGCCCTAAAAGGGCATATCGAGCTCCCAGGAAAAATGAGTGGTGAGGAACTCCGACGCCGCATTCAAGAGCATGTCATCGCACAAACTCAAGCAGTCGGCCTGTACGCGAGGCAACATCGAAGAGCGGGATAGTTCGGCACCGTCTTTGCGAAGGCAGCTTCGCATGAAGAATCCGATTTACTATTATTCCCGACGCATCGCCCTTTGCCTCTTTTCTAGTCTTGCCGTGGCCCTATGCGGATGGTTGGCCATCATTCCAGGACAAGCCGAGGAACCCCTATTCGAGCCTCAAAATATAGACAGAAAACCTGTTACATGCACAGATGCTGCTGGAATCATTTATGAGCGCGGCACTCCAGGCTTCGAGCGCTGTTTAATCGATATGAATCGAAATGAGCCCGAGCAAGCAGCTCGTGAGGCCGAGACGCAAGAAAGCCACAAGGGCATCAAAAAAAGAAAAGGCGGCGATTCGAAAACCGTAAGATCGGCATCGCCAACGCCAACGCCAACTTCAACAGAAAAAACGCAGTAAGTATTGCGCTCTGAGTGCTGCGCCGCTAGAAAGGCGCCATGCGAAACTCAAGCAAGACAAACAAAGCTTCTGGAAATCTGACGCTAGCGAATGCACGACCGGATGGTGCTCGCATCATTGCTGAGGCGAAGCTGGTTCGTTTTCAAAATCGCACCAAGCATCGCCGATACACCGTTGAGTTTAACTGCCCTGAATTCACGTGCGTCTGTCCGGCCTCTGGATTCCCAGATTTCGCCACCATCACTATCAAGTACGTCCCAAAGGATTGGTGCGTCGAGCTCAAGAGCTTGAAACTGTATATTAATCAGTATCGTGATCGAGGTATTTTTCACGAAGATGTCGTCAACGTCATTCTCGACGACCTTGTTCAGCTCTTACAACCCTGGGAAATGGAAGTCGTCGGCGACTTCAACGTGCGTGGCAACATCAAAACCATTATTCGCGCGAAGCACGAAACAAAGAAAAAATAACGCCCTATTTAAGCGTTTTCACAGCCTAGATGCGCCTCACATTGCGGGCGTTTAATCCTTTTTGTCCGACGTACAAATCAAACCGGACGGACTCCCCTTGCTTGAGAGTTTTGCGGTCATCGGCTTGCCGACCGGCCCCTTCAATCGCAGAGTAATGAACAAAAACTTCTTCACCCTCACCCCGTTCAATGACGCCAAAACCCTTAGCGTCATTGAACCATTTCACCCTACCCGAAGCCATCCGTGGAGTAACCTCCTAGGGTCTGCTATGCCATTCCGTGGCCAGCCCCTAAAGGTAGTGTGCAGGGCTTTACACCACCTGTCAAAAAATCGCTTCTGAAGCCCTATCGACCGGCCACCTGACTCAGAGCGGAGCCCAGAGAGGCCCTCTTTCCAGATCGCTCGGCTGAAAAGTCAAAAATCAGCTCGTCGGGCCGAACATAACCTAAGACTTTGCGAATTTCGCGTTGCTGAGCAATCGCGCTTCGTTCCAGCCTCACCTGATCCGTCGAGAGAGCCAATACATGGTTTTCAATCTCAACCAGCTTCGCTTGACGCTGAGAGAGCAGCGACTCCAAGCGCCACCACTGAATCAGTCCAGGACTACCCAGCCAGCGGTTAAATACCCCTGTCAGTAAAACAAACCATAAGCCAAAAATAGCGAGCCATACTCGGTGAGGATTCCAATGAAAGCCTAAACGCGACATCCTGTCGTATCCTTCCTGGGGAACTCACCGCAGGCGCCGCGTCCGAAAGGTCACCCCTTACGAAACACTTTCAGCCCCGGAAAACGAGCCTTGTCCCCGAGCCACTCCTCGATCCTGAGGAGTTGGTTATACTTCGCCATCCGGTCCGTTCGCGAAGCAGAACCCGTCTTGATCTGTCCGCAGTCCGTGCCTACGGCTAGATCCGCGATGAAGGCATCTTCGGTTTCGCCACTTCTATGCGAAGAAATCTGCGAATAACCTGCAGCTGCCGCCATCTTCATGGTTTGCAGAGTTTCAGTAACGGTTCCGATCTGATTCAGCTTGATGAGGATCGAATTTGCGACTTTTCCATCGATCCCCTTTTTCAGGAAGATCGGATTAGTCACAAACAAATCGTCCCCAACCAGCTGACAGCGCGAACCCAGCACTTGAGTCAGCTCTGACCAGCCTGACCAATCATGCTCTGCAAGACCGTCTTCTATAGATAGAATAGGATACTGATCCACCCATTGGCTATAAATCTTGATCATTTCAGACGACGAACGGTTTTTTCCCTCAAACGCGTACTCCCCTGCTTTCGGAGAAAACTCGCTAGCGGCACAGTCTAGCGCCAAGAAAATGTCTTTTCCGGGCTGATATCCTGCCTCACGAATGGCGGTCAAAATGAGTTCAAGCACCTGCTGGTGCGGATTTTCGCCTGGAATACTTGGCGCAAATCCCCCTTCGTCACCAACACCAGTCGATAATCCCTTGGAGTGTAGAATCTTTTTCAGACGGTGAAAAACTTCCGCTCCTGCGCGAAGGGCTTCACTGAATTTTCCAAAGCCCGCGGGCACAATCATGAACTCCTGGATGGCCAGACCGTTATCGGCATGTTTTCCGCCATTCAGAATATTCATTAAAGGAACTGGAAGAGTAACCCCTGACCCAGCGAATTCGGAGGCCACTTCTTGCCACAGGTGTTTCCCTGCCAGCTGCGCACGAAGACGGATTGCGGCCATACTGACAGCAAGAATAGCGTTGGCGCCAAACTTCGACTTGTTGGCGGTGCCGTCAAGCTTTAGCAAAGCTTCATCGAGCTGCTTTTGTGTGTCGAAAGACTTCCCTTGTAACGCTTGAGCAATCGGTCCATTCACATGCGACACAGCGGTTCGGACTCCTTTGCCACCAAAACGCTTGGCATCGCCGTCTCGAAGCTCCAGAGCTTCTCCTTCACCAGTCGAGGCGCCAGACGGTACCATCGCCCGCGCCATCTGGCCGCCAGAGTAGACTTCAGCCTCTACTGTCGGAAAACCACGAGAATCCATTACTTCACGCGCTACAATACGATCTATTTTCATCTTTTTGTTCCTTTAGTCTCTTTGCGGAGCTGGTTCAGCGCGTCCATCGCCGCGAGCTTGTATGCTTCTGCAAGCGTCGGGTAATTGAACACGGAATTGATAAAGTAATAAAGATCGCCGCCCAATTGCATCACGGCCTGGCCAATATGCACCAATTCAGCAGCATTATCGCCAACGATATGAACGCCAAGAATTTTCAATGACTTACGATCGAAAATAATCTTCAGCAACCCTGACCGATCACCCACGATCTGACCGCGCCCTACTTCACGATACTTTGAACGACCCACCACGATGTCTAACGATTTATCTGCTCGGCAGTCCTCTTCGGTTCGACCCACCATCGAAACCTCGGGGATCGTGTAAATGCCATAGGGAAATATCTCCGGCATTCGGTAGAGCTCTCTCCCATCCTCAATTCGAAAAGCATGACACGCAGCAATTCGACCTTGCTCCATGCTCGTCGAAGCCAGCGCCGGAGAACCAATCACATCGCCAACCGCATAGATATTTTGCTGAGCCGTTCTAAAATGCTCATCGACCCTTAATAGCCCTCGCTCATCAGCCTGAATACCCACCGATTCAAGACCCATGTCCTGAGTATTTCCTTGCCGGCCTTGCGCCAGTAAAACCACCTCACACTTAATCTTTCTTCCATTACTCAGATGAACTGTAGCGCCTTTTTTCGAGGGTAAAACGGCAACTTTTACAGCATCAGACTCAAGCAGAATTTCCATGTTTTGCTGCTCAAATCTTTCCTGCAAATGATCCACAATCTCACGATCTACCGATGCGAGAATTTCATTGCGCCGATCGACCAGAAAAACCTTCGTTCCAGCCATTGAAAACATACTCGCGTACTCACAACCGATGATTCCAGCGCCCAGAACCACCATGCTTTTCGGCACGCGCTTCATTGATAAAATGCTGTTGCTATCAAGAACCACTTTTCCATCTACTGGAAACCGAGAGACTGGTCGGGCACCAGTAGCAATAATCACCGTTGATCCTGCGATCTTTTGGATAGTCCCCTTTTTACCAG
>JAGWZD010000071.1 GCA_018968995.1 Bdellovibrionales bacterium | reverse complement strand
GAATCGGTAAAAGCATTCCGGGCTGAACAAATGTGGCCAGATCACTCGAGTTTGAGCTTGGGGTAATCAGCGTTAGTCCAGCATCAAACTTACGAGGTGGTCGCCCGGGCTCGCCTCCATAAAGAGTTTCCAAATTCTTCACTTGACCGACATTCGAGGCGGTCTGCCCCGAACTCATAAATTCACGGCAAGCGGCTAGCTGAAGAACCAACAAGAGCGTTGCGATTTTTATTGACGATTTGCTCATTACTGACCCAGATCTTTCTGTGCTCTACCTACGCACCGCGCACTAAAAGTTGTGGTTTGCGGAAAGACCGACCTTGTCCGATTTATTCCACTAAAAGCAAAGGCTCTTGAGGTGTTCTTCGCCGATACGGTTGCAGTCCACTCGTTTTCACTAACATCAGGAAAAACCATCGGAAGCCCGTTATGAACCGCGAGCATATAATCGAAGATGGTCGGTAACCGCCAGTAATAGAGGTCTCCAAGAGAAGCTACTTTGATGCCTTGGGTTGTATCAAAACCCTCAGTAGGACTTCCGTAACAGGCGCTGAGCACCTGCTGATCACTGTATTTATTCTGATACTCACCGTTTGCACAGACTGTGTTGGAATCGCTTTTGGTTCGTAGGGGAACTTGCGGATTCTCACTGACGTTCGCGCCTGAAGCCTGACACCAGTTAAATCTTTTGGGCGACGAGCCTTCTTGACCTACAAGCGTGCTCCAGCTGAGAAGCGAGGATAGATCTTTCCAAACCTCATGACACCGCTGCGGTGTACAGATGCGCTTCTGCAGTTGCCATTTGCCCTCTCCTGCAGCCCCCTTTTTTTCACCATTCCAACAAATTCCCTCATCGCAAGCTTCCAAGTTCGATGCGGTTGCAATGCCTTGAAAAGCCCCACGACAGGCTTTCAGATCATTGCAAACATGAACATTAGAGTTCCAATTGGCGCGATTCACGCGCCTGGAGCTGGAAGTTACTACACTTTCTACTCCATACACGGGAGGAACAGCTAGATGCTTGGGCGAATAGGGCAGTCTACCCAATACTTTAGTTTCATCGGAATACGTGAGGCGGGAAGAATCCACCGTCCCTGAAGTAATCATTCGATAAATTCCGCTTCCAAACTCACTAGCGGCTCCTTTGGCATCGCCTTCCACACCGAAGATAGACACCCCTTTTCGGATTTTATCTTTGGTCACCACTGCACCAAATCCTGGAATAGAGAGCCTACTACCAGGGAATAAGAAAGTTTGGCCAAATTGATTGATCGCCTCTGTTTGTACGGTGCTCAAATCGGCTCGTCGCGCAAACATCCAGCAATTCTTAGGTTGCTTACCTTCCTCGCAGGGCTTGAAGCGGCTGCCCATGGGAGTGGCCATCAAGTAACGACCTTTGGCATCCTCTGCGTTAATGGTGCATCCATTGAGAGCCGAACCATATCCAAACTCGAGGCTCGTAGTCGGAACCTTATTCACGCCTGGAGGTATTCGAGGAAACTCTTGATTATCGATAGAAAAAATTGTTGGGTTCTGGTAATTCACATTGGCGTAATTGCCATTGGACGATGGAACAGGACAGGCTGTATCAGTGCCCTTTTCGTACTCTCCGTTTTTGAGCCAGCAATTATTCAACGGAACAGGACTATTTCTGACGACCACACCTACTTGACACTCGGTGCCCCGGCCATTGTACGGCTCAGTGGTCACTGTTTGTCCAGGCTGAGCCAGGCAAGTGACTCCCGCAGGAACCCGCTTTGACGTGTCCGTGGTGCACTGGTTCAACTCGCTCTGCGCAAAAAACGACGCTGTTTGATTGGCATTCAAAAAAGAAATGGCAGATTGAGTCGCCGACGAATTGGGATCCGTGAGATCCAGAAAACAACCGCTTTTTCCAGGCGCGATTGATGCCGAAGTGGAAGCATTTGCTCCCAAGTCGATCTTGCAGAGATTTCTCGCAAGAGGCTGAGAGTAAAGATAGGGCGTCGCCATCTCTAAATCGGAGGCAATCACTCCCGGAGTGCTCGTGGAGTCAGCTTGAATCATTAAATCAAACGGCGCTCCGTCGGCAGAAGATCCGTCTCGTAGTGCCCCTGTGGGCACTACCGATAGAGGTAAAAGCGCGCCAGGTTTTGCGTTTGGGGCCAAAGTCAAAGTCAGCTTACAAGACTTATCTACAAGAACCGACAATTTCGAATTAGTGGGGCTCGTGACAGGCGTAATCTGAACAGCTGACCCGGATCCATAAGAGGCGCCTTCTCCAATTTCCTGTAGAGACACCTCCCCAGCAGTAGCCCTGAGGGAAGACGTGACCGACATCCCATTGGAACCAGTTCCCCGGAAGTGATAGACGGTGCAATCCAATAAATTACCACGCTGAGCCGAGTTGAGAATCTCAGGCGTCAAGGTGACTGTGGATCCTGGCTTCAGTAATAATGTCTGGCCAAAAAGATCTGTATGATTATAGCGAATGAGCGGCAGTTCCTCGGCTCTTTGCTTGGCTAAAACCCGATAGCCCGCCGTAACTGGATAAAAGCGCACCAACGGCATGAATGGAAAGGAACTGGTAGTTGTACTATATGAACGAGAGGCGTTAGAGCGAATTCCGAAATGGGGACGCAAAGGCGGCGCGCTTCCAGAAGTATGATAATAAAATCCATGCTTCAAAACGGGGCTCTTGTGCATTTCAGTGATCCACGCACACGATGAGAATTCGGTTTTATCCCAACAATAGGAATAATCTCGTGGAGGTGTAGAGGCTGAGCTACAACTTAAGTCGACTCGAGGCGTCGCTCCAGTCACCGAGCAATCCGACTGAAAGGTGAGCGGTCGATCCGGGGAAATAAGCCTCAGCAAGCAACCTGGTGGCGGTTGATATCCATCCGGGGTCAGTGCCCGAAAATCGACTGGATTTTGAGCAGTAGAAGGACACTGAACGCTGGACCCGCTGAGGCCTCTTCTCTCGAGAGGAATGCGCGCCGAGCTTTCCATCCAAAAGGTTAAATTATTTGGATAAAGACTATTTTTGTTCATCAGCGAAGCCGAGAGCGCTGGCTGACTAAAAGAACCCTTTTGCAGAACACACTGTTCAGCATTAGCGACCACTTTATTCAAAGCACTCCACTGACATGGTTTGGCCGCTCCTGAGGCATCAAACGCTCCAGTCATTCCCCAGAGACTCACATCTTTTCGAATCTCTGCAGGTGTTAACATCGAACTGAATTTCAATCGCAAATCGATATTTTTATAATAGCCCGCTGCGGGAATCCGCCATCGAGCTACATCTTCAAACCCAGAATCCAACCAACTCATTGAGGCATCAGGGGGCGCCACAGCACCTGACGCTGGAGTTCGCTCGGGAGCGTTAATTCCAAGAAACGGAACGTCTTGGCGCCCACCAAACTCCAGTTCGTGAATAAAAGCCTGCTGATCTGAATTAAGGACGCAAGCTTCCACGGTCAACTGATTCATGGCGCACGCAGGGTACTTGAATGATGAGGAAGCTGAAGCAGACCCACAAAAAGACGCTACTGTCAGCGAACTCAGGAGCGCAAAACGGATAGAAGGGATTATCTTCCGACGCATCGAAACCTCCTTCTATCGGACTTCAGCGCAAACCCATGGGTCCAATCCCCAGGATTCAACGTGACCATCAATCCGCCGGTGTCCGGCGGTGAGATGGGACGATTCGTCAAGGGCTGAGCACTTCCCGTCCACTCGTTCAGCTGGGTGCCTGCTAGGGGTTTTTCAAAATCCTGCATCACGCGACCTAAACCATTATAAAGAGCGATATCGTAGTCGAACTGAGTGGGAAGTCGCCACTCTGCGGAACTCAACCCCATCAGCACGGGTTGACGAACGGTATCTGAATTCAAACAAAAGCTGAGACTCGATGGGTTCAGCTCTTGACATACCCCTTCAGTGCTTCCGGCGGCTTCACACCAATTGGCCAAAAACGGGTCGTTCGGCGAGGCTGCACTCATTCTTAATACGGAGGTCCAAAGAAGACCCGTTCGATTGTCTCTCCACATCTCGAGCGCTGCACTGTCTCTCGCCACCAAGCTCCAGGTGCCCTCGCCGGCCTGCCCATTAAAGCCCCCATCATAAGTTGCTTCTCGACCGAAAATTTTATTACAATCGGCAATCCGATCAGCGGCGCTTCCTTTGAGACCACAAGTCACCACATTGCTTTTCTGACGTTCAACCGCGAGGGGCTCTCCGCCTGCTGATAAGCTGCGCTCATCTGTGATCACTTCGGCACTGATCACCGGAACTTCTCGGACACCAAAATCTGCACGAGACTTCTCGAGCTCCGTTGCATTGGCATTCGCCAAAACGTTTACCTCCTGACCCAAGCGAGGCATATTGCCAGGCGTTCGCGCCAGTCCGGCTCCCCAACCGTCTTCTCCGGAGTAAGACCCGACCACCCCCAAAATCACGGCTCCTTCTCGAATATTTTCTGGAATCAGAGCAGAATCGAAGTCGGTTGCCTTATAAGACTCGGGCACAAAACACGAAAATTGAGCGAGATTAGTGTTTTGTGGCGCAAGGCCTGGAAAGGCCCCTTTCGGGCATATTTTTTTTCGTCCCAGGTAGGCGTCAGTGGTAAAGGAAATGGCTGCGGGGCGATTCACCTCTGCGGGAACTCGACATTTATCGAAGCCGCGGCGCTGGAGGATGGCACCTAGGTCCTCGGGAGATTGCTCGGTGCCGGTATCGTAACTGAGCGGGCAATCCGGAACCGTGCTTCCGGACTTTGCTTTCAAGTAAATAGGGTCACCGCCAGTTTGCAGGAAGCAGCCCCCCATCACCGTTCCCGAACCCGAAGGATCTTGGAGATTACATTCATCCTCTCGCCCCCCGTAGCGCTTGCTCAACACAAATGGTGAAGGTGCCGCAGACGCCGAGCCCATGGCCAGGCCTTGAACAATACAGGGCCGGTTAACAATCTCCGCACCTGCACCAACGGCAGTACAATTCGAAAGCGGTTGAGACGACAGAACGATCGGCGAAGTTGAGGGCGGAAGCCAACATTCTGGAAGCAAGGACCTCTCATCGTAAGGTCGTCCTTCGCTATTTGGAACGGTCAGCTTAAATCCTGGACCAAAAGCACAATTGGCCCCTCTGCCCCCTTGAATCCGATCATAAATGACCCAGTCCTTCGGAATAATGCAGGCACTAATATCTTTGCGACCAGAGCCTGATGCAATCGTCCAGTCAAAAGGCTGGCCATTGGGGTCATCTAAGGAGGAACCACAGAGAGGAATTTTCTCCGCGTTCTCTAAGGTGCCCTGAATGCCCAGTAATTTTTTGGAAAGGGCGAGATGCGAGGATTTCAGCGTGTCTGGAACACGAACTTCAATATTTTCTTGTCCCGAATACCACCCTTCAGGAAGTTGTGCAGCGAGCTCTCGAACTCCTTTCTCGTCCGAATCTCCCGAGGGTTTGAGTTCGAGATAAATCGTCTTATCTTTCTCGTCGGGCCCAAATATCGCCTTCCTTCCCCCATAAGGTTCGGCATAGGCGTAAACCGAGTCACTCACTAAGCACGGAGCATTTTGCACCTTAGGCACTAAGCCAAAACCGGTCACATCGACCTGGCCTACCTGGCAAACCGGCATCGTCTTCACGGCGCTCGTCGATCCTTGTGGATTGATGGTGACGTTGTAGCAGCCTGCCAAAAAGCTGACTGTCGTGATGAGCGCGAGGAACGAGAAATAGCGGGGAGCAAAAGCTTGCCCCAAAGAAAACGCCACTCTCCTGACGCTGAAAACCAGCGCTCCGAATACGTACATCATCTCTTAGACTAGATCGGCATCGTTTTCCGGCAACTGTAGAGATATGGACAGGTGTCGCCTCTGACACACTATTTTTTATTCAGAAACGCCCTATCCGATCTCAGCTCGTTTAAAATAAAAGAATGCAGACCCCTGTTGAGGGCTCATTCGAGGCGGGGCCCAACGTACGTGGACACGCCACGTTCCAAAAGAACCCCACTCGCTGGAAGCGCCTTCTTGCTCTTCTTGCCGACTCTCCGATTCATCTTTTAGGGCCGGTATTCACAACCGTCGTTTTAGCGCAGCCGCTTATTCCCAGCCTAAAAACCCTGCTGCTTTGGATGGCCTGGTCCCTAGTCTTTTCTTTCGGCGCGGTTCTGGCTTTTGGACAAACTTTCGGGCAGCGGCTCTGGGGCATTCAGCGAAATGAGCAGGGCACTCTGGAAGTGCGCTCAAATGCTGGAAAAAATATCGGAAACCTTCTGGTCACGACTTTTCTGATCATCGTGAGTGCACTGACGACCCTGTTTTTGATCGAGTATCACCCGATGCTTCAACGCTTTAAACTCGACATTCTTGAACCCTATCGGCCTGCTGAAACCGAACTGAACTTTTCAACACTTCCCATGTACTACACCTTAGGCGCCTTCCCGCATCTCATCGAAGGCCAGCCCGTAACCTACCAGTTACCTTACGGCAAAGGGCCCCCAGATCATTTTCCACCTGAGATCCTCATGAGTTTGCCTCCTTCTGGAAATCGTCTGGTGATCTCAGGGCCCCGAACACCTAAAATGTTTCGAGGTCGACGATCTAAAATCCGTCAATGCCTACTCACGGAAGACTTCGCTACTCGGTTTTCCATCCGATGCCTACGCCTGAGGCACAGTATTTTTCCGATCCTCACTGAAAACATGATTCCTGAAGGCACGCCAGCGAGAGACTGGTCTGCGCGATGGATCGAAGTGGGCTCTCGCGTCGAGGATTCCGAAACTCGCGCAGTTGGAGTTGAAATTTCAGCAACGACTCCTGATAGCACGATTCATCGAATGGTCCTGCTTACGCCAGAAGGCTCACAACAAAATTTTACTTTAAAAATTCGAACTCTGACGAAAACACCCCAAAAGGATTTTGAGGTCTTTGAGAAAATCGTTCGCTCTTTAGAAGTCAGCTCTCGTCTCGAGCCTCAGCTGGAATGGCTTCGGGCCCAGACTAAGGACTCTGCCTCACCTCTCTCCTCATCTGCTGAGTCTATTGCGAAGATCATTGCAAAAACGACCATTCAACCCGGAAATCCTGAGAACTACTTCCAGCTCAGTGAAAGCTCGCTTTCTATTCTGAAACAAAGCGCTAAGACACCGGCCAATACTGCGCTCGCCAGCGCTCAGCCCCAGGCCTTAGCCGCCTTAAAATATCTCAAGGACGTCGCACCAAGCGATCCTCGAATCAAAACCCTCGAGCAGAAAATGCTCGGTATTCAGGGTTTTTGATGATTCATCAGCTCGCTAAAACTTAGCCACCAGCGCTGTCGAGAAAACCGTATCGGTCTTATACTGAGCACCGGGAAGGGGCTCATTTATGTAGCGAATCTCGTAACCTACTTTCAGCGAAAGCCACTCATTGAGCATCGCCTGGATAGAAGGTTCGAGATTCAGGCGATAATCACTGAACTGCGACAGGCGCGGTAAAAATTCAGCAGCGATTTTTCCTGAAACGTTGGCCTTAAACTCTCTTGAGACCTCAGTAAAAAACCGCAAGAACCCACTCTTTTCCTGGTTACCCAAGATTCCATTTTCAATCGTATAACGGTAACCCACCTCTCCCAGCCAGTTCGCCTTCGGTTCTTTGATAAAAACAGCCTGGGCGCCCGCGTCCGAATTCCATCGCTGCACGTATCCAGCGAAAATATTGCTCTCCACACCCTGACCCAAATAAAACCCTAAAGAGGGTCGAAAAGCCTGCTCATAGCGTAGTGCGAGTAACCAGCTTCGAGCATCCAGGATGCCCCGAGTCGTGGTGTTCAGATAATTTCCGCCGAACTTTAACTTGCGCGAACCGCTTTCAAGCACATTGGCCTGCTTCACGTGCAAGGTGCTCGATTTAGAATTGCCACCCGTGATGACCATTCCCACTTCAGTCTCATCTGTGAGTTGCCCAGCCACTGCTGACACTGTCAGAAATGGCATCCATAATACTGCCAGTAAAACGCTTGGTTCGAATTTACGCATGAAGACTCCTATTCCCATTCAATGGTTGCTGGCGGTTTTCCGGTGAGGTCATAGACCACTCGGTTTACCCCTTTGACTTGATTCACGATGCGGTTGGCGATCTCGCAGAGCTCTTCGAGCGGTAAGCGCGACGCCTCAGCGGTCATGGCGTCGGTTGAGCTCACTGCCCGAAGTGCGAGCACATTCTCATAAGAGCGCGAATCCCCCATCACACCCACCGTCGATACGGGTAAGAGCACACAAAAGGCCTGCCAAGTCTTCGAGTAAAGCCCCCGGCGCCTAAGTTCCCCGATAAACAGATCATCGGCTTTTCTGAGAACCTCGATTCGCTCTGGGGTCATCTCCCCTAGGCAGCGAATCGCAAGCCCTGGGCCTGGAAAGGGATGTCGATCAATGGCTTCCGATTGAATTCCGAGAATCCTTCCAATTTCGCGCACTTCATCTTTGAAAAATTCTCTTAAAGGCTCGACCAGAATGAACCGATGCCCCTCGGGAAGTCCACCCACATTGTGATGGCTTTTGATATTATGAGAAGCTCCACT
>JAGWZD010000070.1 GCA_018968995.1 Bdellovibrionales bacterium | reverse complement strand
ATAAAGCCCTTCCTTGCGATAGCCCCGTGGCAGCTGACGGTGAGGGCCTTCGTCCGCTGCTCGCCTCAGTGCCCAAAGCCCGTGAGGAATTGGAAATCTACCAGGCCAACCGCCGCAGCCTCAGTCTTACTGCCTATACTGGAATGGCAGGGCTTTTGGTCGCCGCCTTTGCACCTAATTTTTTCGAGAGCCGTGGGTCGAAAAACATGACCATCGGCCTTGGAATCTCGATGACTCTCGGTAGTCTTGTTTTTGGAAAATCCAGGCTCATGGCCAATGAAGTTCATTTAGACCGAGCTGTGACCCACTACAATACGGCAAACCCAAGCGACCCGATTCAACTTCTTCAACCTGGCGCACCGGTAGCGCCCGAGCCTACGAGGTAAAACCCCATGCCCCTTCGCAAGGACCTGTCGAAAGTACTGATTATCGGCAGCGGACCCATTGTCATCGGGCAAGCTTGCGAATTTGACTACTCAGGAACTCAAGCTGTCAAAGCGCTCCGAGAAGAGGGTCTTCAAGTCGTTCTGGTGAATTCAAACCCAGCGACCATCATGACTGACCCAGAGACCGCTGACCGGGTGTATATTGAGCCGCTCACACCCGAATTTTTAGAGCGCATTCTGGAATTAGAAAAACCCGATGCCGTTTTACCCACGATGGGAGGCCAGACTGCACTGAATCTGGCTTTGGAACTGGAGAAGCGCGGGGTTTTTAAACGACTAAAAATCGAACTCCTTGGGGCTAAGCCCGAAGCCATCCGACTTGCCGAGGACCGAGAACTCTTTAAAGCGAAAATGGAAGAGCTGGGGCTGAATAGCGCTAGAAGCGTTCTGGCGAGATCGCTCGAGGATGGAAAAAAAGCTTTAAAGGAATTCGGCCTTCCCCTCATTCTCAGGCCTTCTTTTACCCTGGGTGGCGAAGGCGGAGGGGCAGTTCACACCGAAGAAGAGTTCTTAAAACAGCTCGAACGAGCACTTTTCTTATCCCCCACCGGAGAGTGCCTGGTTGAAGAAAGCCTTCTCGGCTGGAAAGAGTTCGAACTCGAAGTGGTTCGTGATGGTGCGGACAATGTGGTCATCGTCTGCTCCATCGAAAATTTGGACCCTATGGGGGTTCATACCGGCGACAGCATCACCATTGCTCCGGCGCAAACACTCACCGACCGAGAATTTCAAAATCTCCGAGACCAATCCATCCGCATTATCCGAGCTATCGGCGTTGAAACCGGCGGATCGAATATCCAGTTCGCCATCAACCCGCGTGATGGGCGGGTTGTGGTCATTGAAATGAATCCTCGAGTATCTCGCTCAAGCGCCTTGGCCTCGAAGGCAACCGGGTTTCCGATCGCCAGAATTGCGGCGAAGCTCGCCATTGGATATCGACTCCACGAGCTCACCAATGAAATTACAGGCACCACCCCAGCGAGCTTCGAGCCATCTTTAGACTATGTGGTGACTAAGATTCCTCGCTTTGATTTTGAAAAGTTCCGGCCCACGCCAGAAATTCTCACCACCCAAATGAAATCGGTGGGTGAAGTCATGGCCCTCGGGCGCACCTTTGAAGAATCTTTTGGTAAGGCCATTGCGGGTCTTGAGACTGACTCTCCTTGGCTCAAGCCTCTGGGCGATCAGATAAAATGGGATTGGATTGAGAAGGCTCACCCACGCCGCATTTGGGCAGTGGCCGATGCCATTCGGTTGGGCGCGAGCAGCGAAGAAATCTACACAAAAAGTGGCATTGACCCCTGGTTTTTGAGTCGAATTCGGAAACATCTTGAGGCTGAAAAAATCATGTCGACGGAAAAATTTCCGTTCGATGCAAGAACCTTCGAGAAGATTAAAGCACTGGGATGGACAGATCGAGGAATCGCCGGGTTTTTGTCACACCAGAAAAAAGGTGAGATTTCTGAAGAACAGGTTCGGCTGGCTCGAGAATCTGCGGGAGTGTATTCCGCATTTCTTAAGGTAGACACCTGTGCGGCCGAGTTCGAGGCCAAGACTCCTTATCTGTACAGCACGTACTTGAGCAAAAATGACGAATCTGAGCCTAGCTCGAATCTCAAAAAAGTCATGATTCTTGGCGGAGGACCGAATCGCATCGGACAAGGTATTGAGTTTGACTACTGCTGCGTCCACGCTTCTAAAGCCCTCAGAAAAATGGGAATTGAGACACTCATGGTCAACTCGAACCCCGAGACCGTGAGTACGGACTTTGATATCTCGGATAAGCTCTACTTTGAGCCACTTACCCCAGAACATGTGCTTCGGATTGCTCAACTCGAAAAGCCTTTAGGGGTCATTGTTCAACTGGGTGGGCAGACTCCTCTAAAAATTGCCAAGGCTCTCGAGGCTGGAGGCCTTCGGGTACTGGGAACTTCCACTTCAAGTATTGACCTTGCTGAGGACCGCGAGAAGTGCAGCCAAATTGTTCGTGAACTCGCTCCACTAGGACTAAAAGAACCTCCTTCGACCATCGCTCGTACCGCCGAAGAGGCCATCGCCAAGGCCACTGCGCTTGGCTACCCAGTGCTCCTGCGTCCGTCTTATGTTTTAGGCGGAAAAGGAATGCGGATTGTTCACAGTGAAACAACTCTGCGCGCTTCGATTGAGGAATCGATGCGAGTCACCGATAAACACCCCCTTCTGATCGATCGGTTTTTGGACCGAGCCACTGAAGTGGACGTCGATGCCTTAAGTGACGGCAAAGAGTGTTTCATCGCAGGGCTGATGGAGCACATCGAAGAAGCCGGCATTCATAGTGGCGATAGCGCCTGTAGCTTACCTGCGGTGACCTTAAGCCCAGAGACCACCGATCGAATTCGCACCTACACCAGAGAACTTGCTCGCCGTCTTCGAGTGATCGGCTTACTCAATTGTCAGTTCGCGATTTTAGGCGACGACATTTACCTGCTCGAAGTCAATCCGCGAGCTTCGCGCACGGTGCCTTTTGTGAGTAAAGCCATCGGAAAGGCTCTGGTGCCCCTTGCTGTTCAGATCATGATGGGAAAATCTCTGCACGACCTCAGCATTCGTCAGGATCTAGATCTTGAGCTCGATACCTATCATGTGAAGGCTCCGGTTTTTCCGTTCCACAAATTTCCGGCAGTAGATGTGCTGCTTGGACCAGAAATGAAATCCACCGGAGAAGTCATGGGACGCGCCCACACGTTTCCGGCTGCCTACTCCAAGGCCATGGCTGGAGCAGGAGTTCACCTGCCGCTCAAGGGTTCGGTATTTCTATCCATTCGAGATCAAGATAAAGCAGCGGTTCTGCCCCTTGCGATGGATCTCAAGAACCTGGGATTTGAACTCTGGGCCACCAAAGGAACAGCAGAGTTCCTTAATGGGTATGAACTCGGAGTAAAAGCCATTAACAAGGTCAAAGAAGGCTCTCCTCACTGCGTGGAAGCCATCCATGAAGGTCGCTTTCAGCTGGTCATCAATACCGTGTATGGCGATCGCGCCTACCACGATAGCAAGTCGATGCGCCGGGCGGCACTCGAAAGAAAAATCCCCTACGCTACGGTGCTTTCCTCGGCTCGGGCGATGCTTCAATCCATTCGACAAGCTCGCCGAGGGCCGATAGAGATTCTTCCATTATGAGCACCCTTCTCTGCTGGCATTGCGGAATCTCACTCACCCCGCTTGATTTCGGGCGCCAGGACACCTGCCGCAGTTGTGGAAGGGACACCCGAACCTGCCGGGCCTGCATTCACTATGACCGGGCATCCAATAACGAGTGCCGGGAAAACCAGGCGGACCGGGTTGTGGACAAAGAGCGCTCGAATTTCTGCGATTATTTTAAGCCCAATCCGAATCTTCAGGCAGCCGGTGGAGCCTCTCGCGATGCCATGAAGGCTGCTGCTGAGGCCCTGTTCAAAAAAAAATCCTGACCAAGCCCCCCGGTCATGTGTTAACCACTTCGGTATGGCTGAAGAGAAAATCCCCATGACTGTGCGCGGCAAAAAGCTGCTCGACGAGGAGCTCAAGCACCTCATGCATGTCGAGCGCCCGACTATTGTGAAGGCCATTGAAGTAGCTCGTGGGCATGGCGATCTTTCAGAGAACGCCGACTACTCTGCCGCTAAGGAGCGCCAGGGATTCATTGAAGGTCGTATCCAGGACATCAACGGCAAGCTCGCTCGCGCTCAGGTCATCGACCCAGCGACGATCAAGTCTGAGAAAATTGTTTTTGGAGCAACCGTGGTAGTGCTCGAAAGCGAATCCGACAAAAAGATCACCTACCAAATCGTGGGAGTCGATGAAGCTGACATCAAAAGTGGCAAGGTAGGGATCACCTCTCCGATAGCTCGCGCCCTCATTGGTAAAACCGAGGGCGATGAAGTGGTTGTTCATGCTCCCAAGGGAGAAGTCCACTACGAAGTCCTCGAAGTCCGCTACGAATGACGTTGCAGTCCAATATGTGAAGGGCGTTGGCCCTCGGTTGGGTGCCATCTTTGAAAGCCGCGGAATCGGGACGGTTCGCGATCTGCTGACGTTTTTTCCACGAGCCTATGAAGATCGCACACGGCTCAAGAGCGTCGCTGAGCTTGAGGCAGGGGTGCGTGCAAGCACTGCGGTACGAGTGCTTTCTTCGCGTAAAATCGGCACCAGGATGGGGCGATCGATGCTTGAGGCCAGGTGCACCGATGACAGTGGCACGCTCATGCTCAAGTGGTTTCACGCACCTCGAGGCCTAGAGCAAAGACTCATTCCCGGCACTCCGATTGTCGTGACTGGAAGCCCAAAGGCCTATCTCGGGAAAATGGAGATCATCCATCCCGAAATTTCCTGGAATAAAACTTCCGATGTTGTCTCAAAAGAAGAGGATTTAAATGTGGGACGAGTCGTCCCCATCTACACAGAGCTCGAAGGCATCCCAAGTCGGACCTTTAGAAAAGTGCTTTGGGAGGCCATTCACAAGTATGGCCCGACCTTGCCGAACGATCTGCCTCCGCAAATGCTGGGAAAATACGATCTCCCCTCCGCATTTGAGGCTGCAAAAGAAATTCATTTTCCGAAACCTGAGACAGACATTCAATCTTTGGTCGATTTTAAAACTCTCTCTCACGCACGCTTCATTTACGAAGAGTTCTTCAAGTTTGAATACTTCGTCATGCAACAAAAGCTTGGGGTCGAAAAGCAAAGCGCTCCAGCCATGGGCTTAGAGGGCGGAACCAAGGCCTCTCGCGATCTTACTGAAATGCTGCCTTTCAAGCTCACAGGCGACCAAGCTCGCTCCATAGCTGAAATCCTCGAGGACATCGCCAAACCCCATCCGATGAACCGATTGGTTCAAGGTGACGTGGGTAGCGGAAAGACCGTGGTTGCTTTTTTAACGGCAGCTGCAGCCTTAGCCGAGGGATTTCAGGCCACGCTCATGGCGCCAACAGAGATTCTAGCCGAGCAACACTACAAGAATGCGATTCGGCTCTTTGGTGGAAAATTGCGCGTCGAGCTGCTCACTGGGAAAACCACGGAGTCCGAACGAAACCGTTTGCTGCCACGACTCCTGGCTGGAGAACCCTTACTTCTGATTGGAACCCACGCTTTACTCGAAGACCCTGTGCAGTTTGCCAATTTAGGGATCGTCATGATCGACGAACAGCACCGATTCGGCGTCGAGCAAAGGCGTACCTTACGAGGAAAGCGAAAAAGTGGCGTACCACACAGCCTGCTTTTGACGGCAACTCCAATTCCAAGAACGCTTGCACTAACGGCCTACGGCGATCTTTCCACAACTACGATCCGAGAGCTTCCGCCCGGAAGAACCCCGGTTCGAACGGAAGTGGTCAGTGGAAATCAACGGGGGCGCGCCTACGAAAAAATCCGCTCGGAGCTCAAGGAGGGTCATCAGGCTTATTTTATTTATCCCCTGGTTCAAGATAGCGAGGCCGAAGGTTTTACGAGTCTGAAATCGGCAATCAGTGAAGCCGAAGCCTTAGGACGAGAAGTCTTCCCGGATTACAAAGTGGGGCTTCTTCATGGCCAAATGAGGCCCGATGAAAAAACCGACATCATGGAGCGCTTCAAACGAGGTGAACTGCACGTGCTAGTCTCCACCACCGTGGTAGAAGTGGGCGTTGATGTGCCCAATGCGACGATCATGGTGATAGAAAATGCAGAGCGCTTTGGACTTTCACAGCTCCATCAACTGCGAGGCCGGGTGGGACGGGGCGCGGCTCAATCTTATTGCTTCCTCTTCACTCACCCACGAGTAGGAGAAGAAACGGCTCATCGTCTGTCAGTTTTAGAAAAGACAAACGACGGCTTTGAAATCGCCGAAGCCGACCTCGAGATTCGTGGGCCAGGAGAATTTCTGGGAACCCGGCAATCTGGAGCCTTACCTTTTCGCATCGCTGATCTCGTACGCGACAAACAGTGGCTCTTACGCGCGCGCGAGGATGTGCTGGAGCTTCTGAAAACCGACCCCCAGGTGGCCCTCCCAGAAAACAGCGCTTTTCGCTCTTTTTTACAGCGCGAGGGACGCGAGCAAAGCGAGCGGCTAAAAACCTCCTGATGTTCCTGATGGGGCCTGTGGATGGACTTACTAAGTGCCTGAAACCTCATACGAAGGTCTTTGATTAGCTCTTTTTAGCGCAGTGCGCTATCATTGGAGGCATGAGCACCGCAGGCAAGAAGCCTGGTTCCCTGGTGGGCTCGTTTCTAAGAACAAGACGCGAGAGTGTGAAGCTTTCCCAGAGGCAGCTCGGGCTCAGATTCAAGCCTCCGGTCACGACCCAGTTTATCTCCAACCTCGAACGAGGCGTCACCCCTCTTCCCGCCCATCACATCCCCACCTTAACCAAGGAACTTCAACTCAGCGAAGCAGAGCTCTTGTCGTTACTGGAGCGTGAATACGCCCAAAAAATTAACGATCGGATTCATCGCGAGCCGGCAGAATCTGAATCTGGCGTCACCGCTTCGACACTCAAAAATCTGGTGGTACAGGAAAAAGATGCCGAGTTCATACGCGCTGTGTATCACGCGTACTCGCTTGCCGACCCAGAAACTCAAAGAAACTTTGTAAGCGTGTGCGAAAAAATTCTGCGCATGAGACACTAGCGGAATGATGGAAGTTCCTAAAAAACCGCGACCTACTGGAGCGCGTAAGCTTAAAGGTCCAGCTAAAATTTCCCCCAGCGTAAACACTCGGCACGGCTACGCTATCACTCACGATAACGTTCAGATCTTCTACAGCCTGGAAGGCAGCGGAGAGCCCCTGGTATTTTGTTACGGGTTAGTTTGTTCCAGTCTGCACTGGACCTATCAGATTGATCACTTCAAAAATGAGAGTCAGGCCATCTGGTTTGATTACCGAGGACATCATAACTCGTCGGTGCCCAAAGACCTCTCTTCACTCACGATTTCGAATTTCGCGCGCGATCTTGAGGTGGTATTTAACACCATCGGCCTGAAGAAAGCAGTGCTTATTGGGCACAGCATGGGCTCTAGCGTGGCTCTTGAGTTTTATCGACAGTTTCCAGACCGAGTGAAAGCACTAGTACTGGCAAATGGAACCGCCAAGCAACCTCTTGAAACTTTGCTTCATAACCCAAATATCATCCCCTCGGGCTTTAACCTTATTCGACAGGCCTATCTTTACTCACCAGCTCTATTTGCGAAAATATGGAATCTTCAAAAAGGCAACGCCCTCATGAGGCTTGTTGTAAAGCTTGCGGGCTTCAATCCTCACCTTGCAGCCGATGAAGATGTGGAACGCTACGTCTCTCAAATTGAAGAAATGGATCCAGGAGTTCTCTTGAACGTGCTCGAGGCATACCAGAACTTCGACACCACCTCATGGCTTCACACCGTGCGCGTGCCCACGCTCATTCTTTCAGGAGATGAAGATAAAGTAACTCCCCCTGAGCAGCAGCAGCTTCTTCATCAACTCATACCCGGTAGTAAAATTGAAAAAATTCGGCACGGAAGTCACTGCCCCCAGATGGATCAGCCCGAGATGATCACTGGCAAAATTGAAGAATTTCTAAAAAGTATTTCAAACTGAAAGCGTCCACTCTGACCACGGAAAGCGCCAGTCGATCCACTGTTCCGCATCTATTCCCTCAGCAAGTAGAACGCGACGAAACGGTTCCTGGCAGATCCTGCCGCGGCAACGCCCCTCACCCACTCCACAGGCCTGACGAATCACATCCGGTGAGCTCAGCTTCCCCTCGCGGATGCGCTGAAGCACATCTTGGCGTGCCACCTGAGAGCACGGACAAATGAGATTGGCATCTGCCGTAGAGTCTGGCCTGGCTGAGACTGCATCTAGCTGAACGGCCATCCCGCGATGAACCTGCACTCGACAGGCAAGACGTTTCACCCCATCCACCAAAACCTCGCACAAGCCACAGCTTCCATCGCGACACAGCAAACGATCTGATGAGCGAGCCAGCCCTGTCTCGAACAAGGCAAGCCCCAGAGGCTGGCCATTTCGAAGAAGTCGCTTTTCATTCTGAAGCTGAACTTCCACTTTTGTGGCGGCCGATCGCTCAGAGTTCATCACCCACTCTTCTTCATGCGATGGTGCCTCGCCAGCCTTGCGCAACCCCCGAGCTTCCCAGGCTAAATGCGAAGGTACC
>JAGWZD010000069.1 GCA_018968995.1 Bdellovibrionales bacterium | reverse complement strand
TGGAAAAAACAGCAGAAAAACGGAAATTCGTGGACGATCACCTCCCAGAGTTTCGCTCGATCACAGCAGCCTGTCGATCCGTCGGACTCTCGCCCTCCAGTATTGCACGAAATGCAGGGACACTACCGGCATCGGAAATATTGAGGGATTGGTCGAAAAGAAAGATCTGATTCAGCGAGGAGTTTGCACCCGCTGTGGTACAGCAGTTACCCGATTGATCGAAAGTCAATAGCCGGGTTAATGCCTAGCGTACGATGAAGACACCAAAACACTTTGCGGAGGATTGGCGGAAGTGCTATCAAACCAACGCGTCGTGACTCATTTCTAGACCTTCACAGGATTCGGGGTAATCCCGAAAATTTAAGACACTAACGATCATAAAAAGAGTTTGTTTTTACATTTTCTGTTTTTATTTCAGGCACTATTGGTAAGTTCTCATGGATTGAAACAACTTTACTAAGATTTGCGAGTCTGCTTTTAAAATCTAGGTATTCTCGCGCTGTGGGGGACTCTTTACTTACAACTCTTTTTATAAAAAAGTTCCATAGACCGCTAATTTCATTATTTAATTTCAGGCTCATGTCATCTAACTTTGTTAAGTTTTTCTCTACGTGAGCTATAAAATCATTTAATTCAAATCCATTTTTTCCTGAGCTTGGGTCATACACTTCTTTAGGAATTGAGTAATAAATTTCTTTGTCGTTATCTAAATTGATAATGGCTAAAAGATTTCTTTGTCCTTCCCAAGCCGTTTTAATGTCACTTTTTCCACTTTTTATATCTTCAATTTTTGATCTTACCTTTGGAATTAGGTTTTGAATGTCGCTTATTTTATTTTTAACTGTCTCTAGACTGCCAACTGCTTGCATTTCTTCTGAAAGTGGGAAGAATTTGTAATTGATTTTGATTTCACCTAGAAGTTCATTTTTTGATTTTTTGTAAATCGTAGATTTATTGTATAACTTTATTTTTTTTTCAATTTCACGATCAATTAAGCCGTTGTTCTTGCCTATTGTTAAAAAGGCAATTGCATCTTTAACATGGGTGTGGAGTTCCTCTGTGGAAAAAAAACCTTTGTAAGTAGGGCCCTGAAAATCTTTTGATTTGCTTGCAAACATAAATGAATACGGACCAAGATCGGCT
Source organism: Bdellovibrionales bacterium (assembly GCA_018968995.1). Classification (GTDB taxonomy): domain Bacteria; phylum Bdellovibrionota; class UBA1018; order UBA1018; family UBA1018; genus CAIOHW01. The sequence goes on along the minus strand of JAGWZD010000069.1, from coordinate 7,471 downwards.
GCGTTTTCCCGTTGCCTTTTCATTAAGTCGTGAAAGGCTTCATGCTTATAAACGTTGTATCTACCTGTTGTGAGACTGATTACTCGTTTTTCACTGCCATCTAATAATTTATAGGTGGAATAACCAAGATAACCATCGTTAGCTTTTTGTTTCTCTAATATGGTTACTGTTCCTTTTTTGTCTAATTGCTCAATCATTTTACCGATTGGGCCATCGACTCGAATCAATCGCGTAACGGGTTGTCCGTTTGTTGTTGTATGAGCCTCTTCTTTTATGATTAATTGATCTGCATATTCGACGGCCTTATTGTTTGATTTATCTCGAATGGGAATTTGTAGTATTTGCTCCGACATTGGGGGTGGGAGTTCGCCATTTTGTACTTCTTTAAGACCAGGAAATGGGTTTGTACCGCCACTCGTTTTAGTTGCTTCTGAGACAAATAGTTCTTCTCCGTTTTTGGATGGGGACAAATCAGTATTCACACCCAAGACGCCCGTTTTCGGCCTTCGTAGGTGTGACAGACTCCCCGCTTGGCTTGCGGCAAAATTACCCACAAATCCCTGCACAAAATTGCCAGCGTCCCCCTGTGCGGTAATCGCGCTGACAACGCCTGCTTCGGCAACATCATAAAGTGCCGATCCATATTTTAAACCGCCTAGAACTTTAGTTGCGCCAAAGCCTGTAGCGGTGGTGACTAAATCTATCCCTAGTTGTGTGTTGTTTTCTGAAGTTTGCTGATCATAAGTGTTCTTAGCCTGGTTAACTTCGATGGCGCGTGTACGATTTTGATCCATTTGCTCGGCACTTATTGCGCCAGATAAATTTGTATAAAACTGATCTTGCCCTCGCGCCATTGTTAAAATGAATTGATCTCGTGAATGAGCTTGATTGACTGAATGGTCGACGAGACTCGCTGAAACTCCGGCACTCATCAATGCAAGTCCTGCAGGTGCACCCATTCCCGTGAGCGAAATGGCTGCACCGGCCACCATCAGCCCCGTGCTAACGTAAGCAAGCCCTTGTTGAACCGTTTCGTTCCATTGACGCTTTTTTTCAGTCGAGCGGATCGCGTCACAGGTTCTGCTCAAAAGCCGTGGTGGTTTTGTTAATATTTGTATAGCGGCAGCACCGTCTGGCTGTAATTCAATTTCGTAGGCAAGTTTTCGATCAATGTCTTTCATGCTGGGCTTAAAGTGTTCTGGGTATCGATAAGGCAAAGTGTCGGCCAATGACTTTGGCATTTGCGTTCTAATTTCTGTTAAAGCGCTTTTAACGTCTTCTTGTTTAAAAACGGGCGTATTGCCAAGGGCCATTGGATACTTCTTTTTGATTTGATTACACGTTTCTTTGATTTCATTTGGCCCAAGCGTGAGTTTAGGAATCCCCAGTTTTTTTCGAAATACAGAGGTCACTAAAAGTCGACCATAAGGGGTTAACGAGATTTCGCTAATGACGCTGCTGACCCTTGACGCATCAAATTCAGCTCTAGTAATTTCTGCTTTTTGGATTCGCGCAGGCATGTTTGCTTGTTGTCCACTCCTATCTGAAACTGCGAACTTACTATTATTAGCTTTAAGTTCAGCGTAGGGGTCGAATGGTTTAGAGTTCGTTTTGGTTTGATTATCGCCTTGTTTACCACAAGCCGTTTTCATTTTTTCAATCAGTGGATTAATAGCCGACAGTGCGCTTGGTTTGGTGATTTCGATTTGTTTGTTGATTTGCGGAATAGTTTTAAACTTTTGTATCGATCCTTCGGCTATTTTTTGAACTAATTTTTTGAACTCAGACGGTGTTTGATCCGGATTTGTACAGATATTACCGGGTGAATGGATGAGTTTTTTGTCGGCGTCATTTAAATCCGAATCAAAATTGATTCTTTGTCGTTTCGCTTCTTTAGAAGCGATCGAACTAAAATCATAGGCATAAGGTTTTGTAGGACAAATGCGATTAACGAGTTGATTGTGTGCATTTGGATTTGATAAATCCAAACCGGAATAAAGAATTTCATAAGTAAAAAATGACTCGATCGTTTGGGCTTCTTTTAAAAGCTTTAATCGACGTAAACTTTCTGCTGCCAAAGTTTTCTCAGATAAACCACTGGTCCAGTCTGATCTCTGGTCACACACTACCCCGGAATCGTTTATTTTCTCGAAATGGTCGATTGCGCCTTCGATTGAGGCAGCATGGTTTGAATCTTTCTTACATCTTTGATTGAGGACCTGATAGGCCTGTGAGTAGATTTGTTGTCTTTTCTTTTTTTCTGCTGACTGGGCCGATAGCGTAACCGTAATGCTAATGAGTCCGGCCCAACACGCGCTCAATAAAGTCAGTTTAAAAAGGGGTTTCTTCATCCACACCACGCAACATCTTGACTGGTTGCCGTCTGTTGCATCCTGAGGAGATCCAGCACTGTTCTGAAGGCATTCCAAGAATTTCTGCTGGAACTTTCCAGAATGAACTCATGAATACAATTTTAAATGATTCGGATTACCCTTAACAGATGTGTCACTCAAGACGATATCAACTCGGACCTAACCAGTGTCTAATTTGACTCAGTTTAGGATAACACAGACACTAAATGAGCAATGGGAGATTTCATTTCAAGATTTGCTTTATTCAATTATATTTTGGTTGTTCAAATGGAGGCGAACCATCCAGTCCAGTAACGGCGGTACCTCTTAATGCCCAAGCGATCTCGAGCGGATGGGCACATACATGCGCTTTAGTGAGTGGTGGAGTTCGATGCTGGGGGCAGAATGCCTATGGACAGCTTGGAAATAACAGTCAAATAGATGGCAAAGTTCCCGTAAAGGTTAATGGCCTTGAGGCTGGCGTAATCGCAATCGCAACCGGAGCAATACACTCCTGCGCAATGACGGTTAATGGTGTTTTTTGCTGGGGATTCGGTCAATATGGTCAGCTCGGCATAGTCCCGCCAACCTCACGTTCACTTAAATGCCTTGAGTGCGCTGCAGAAGATGCTTCAGTTTCCGGACACCGCCCGGATTGGCATACTCCACGCGATCACGAAAGCCGCGAATCATAGCCAAGATACTCACGTCCAACACGACAGTTCCATCACGATTCAGAGTATACCCAGAAAACGGCCGACCCGAATTGCGCGTCCGCTGATCCTCTTCGCTCGGATGATAATAGTAGCCCGATCTGCTCAAGCCCGCCGCAGCCAGCACCCAGGATTTCATATGGCCCCCGGCTATAAAGACATCTGCGACGGATCGTCGCCAAGCCACGCCTGGTTCGTTTTTTTTGCAAATCCTTCAGCACCTGGTTCTCAAGCTCCAAGCACTGAAGTTTCAGCTCCTGTTCCTTCAGCGCCTTTGCTTTCTTTTTCATCGGCTCGCGCCTTGCCCGCTGGACCCATCCGAAGACGGTTTGATACTTCAACTCATGCGCTCTTGCCACAAGAGCCATGTTGCCAGTCTCCTTCACTTCCTGCAGAACCTTGTTCCAAAGCTCTATACTGTAATTGTTGATTTTCGCTGATTTCATCTGCTTCCCTAACTACGATCTATGAACTTCCGGTGTCCAATGAAGATCAGTGGTTAAAAAGAACACTCGATGAAAAACGAGCTGATCTTGGCTGAGAAAAAATCCACACCCGAACACCCCGAAAGCCTTCGGGCGAGAGATAGTCTTTCAAAATTACTTCAAGAATACCGGATCAAACCAAAACTCACACACGACTTTTCGTAGAGGGCGGATCAAGAAGAATCAAATGAAGTTAAACCCAAGCAAAAGTGCAAGGGATGAAACCTTACTATTGGTGCTTGCTGACTCCTTTAATCCTAAATTAAAACGACCATCTACAAATAAGCCTCCAGGAATGGTGGTGCGAACACTCCCCACCAAACCGTAGTTGTTGTTAGAACTTGTGGCACCCGACTCAAGGGAGAGCGAGTAGAAGCCTCCGAAACCGATGTCAATCAATCCCACACCAACTCGATAAAGAACAGGTAGATCAAGACTACTGCTTGAACTGCTGGTCGTAATCGTGGCAACGGTGGACTTCAGGGTATAGGAGGAGTAAAGCAAAGAGGCCTCAAGGGGCCCTACACCCACTGAAGGTCCAACCGAAAACCCGATTCCGCCGGAAACACTTGACCCCAAAATACTCGGAGCACTTGGAAAAGTAAGATTTGGTCCGGCCATCAGACCAAAACCAAATCCTGGAGCTGCAAATGCGCCAGCATGGAATGAAGTCAGAGCAAAGAATGCGAATACGATCTTTGAGAAGTTTTTTACCATGGTTGTCTCCCTGATTTCATGTTCGATGCCGGTAAGTAACGAGTCAATCTGAAAAGGCGTAGACACGGAGCGGATCGAATGTTTCAGAAACTACGCGTTTCCGCGATCCTGCCGTGACAGAGGTGTCGCCTGCTTGGCTTTATGTTATCCATATGTAACAATTGAACTTTTTAATATGGGCCCCAACTCAGGTTTCGACATTTATCCATGACCAATAATGCTTGACATATTTTATATGTTATTATACCCTTCAGCTCATGATTAAACCATCTTCTTTCCGCCCCTTTTCTTCTCTTCTTCTGATTCTTTTTTCCGTTGCCATGACAGGTTGCGCGACCAACCTCTCGAGTGAACACTACAGCGATCAAACGGTAGGAGAGGCAAGCCGTGTGTACAAAGGTGTCATCGTTGATGTGCGCAGAGTTCGCGTTGGACCCGATGAACTCGGAAAGAGCAGAACAGGAGTAGGACTAGGTGCGGTCGGCGGCGCATTGGCCGGTAGGGCACTTACTCGTGGTAGCGGTGCCGGGACCCTGATTGGAGGAGTGGTCGGAGCCATCGGCGGAGCCTTCGCAGAAAAAGCCCTGAAGACTCAGGATGCTCTTGAATACACGGTTGAGCTTGCCAATGGAGAAGGAATGAGTGTTGTTCAAGGTGCCGAAAATCCGCTTGTTGTCGGCCAAAACGTAAGAGTGATCGTTTCCAATCGAGGACGTTCGCGGATCATCCCCATCAAGCTGGGAAGACTCTGACTTCGACCGATGGAACCCGCAGGAGAAACGGGGCTGCTATAGCGCCGCCTGCAAACCCACAAATACGTTCCGCCCCGGCAGCGGCGCGATTTCCTTCACGAATGAAATATGATTTCGCGCCTCAACATCAAACAGGTTGTTCACTCGAAGGAGCGCCTTAAAGAGCCCAAATGATGTGGTGAACGGAACCTCGCCCGAAAGATTCACGAAGTTGTACCCACGGGTAGCGCGCTCGTTTGCTGCAACCTGGTTCTGACCTTCGGTGCGCTGGTATTCAAGCCCCGCTGAAAAAGCCTGATTGCGGTAATTCACTCCAAGCGTTCCGCGAATCGGAACCATTCTGGGAAGCGCTCCGCCATTTGTGAGATCAAGCCCCCGAACCCAATCCGCTTTGAAGTCCAGATCCCAGTTCCCGGCAAGCATCATGTCCTGCAATCGATACCGATACTCGAGCTCGGCACCAAACAAACGCGCGCGAACTTGGTTGAATTGATAGACATCAAGGCCATCAATCTGCGGCTCACCAGTGGGAGAAAGCGCGATGTAGTTTCGGAAGTCCTGAAGAAACATCGAAAATCGTGCATCTTGAACCTGATCCTTCACCTTGAGCGAGGCTTCGAGCCCTACGTTCTTCTCGGTACTAAAGGCATTGTTCCCTCGTTCAAAAATTCCGGTCGCAACGTGAGCGCCATTTGCAAAAAGCTCCTGATAATTCGGAGCGCGCTCCGTGTAGGTCGCATTCAGACCCGCGGAAAAAGCAGGACCGGACGCTACTGACTCATTCAACGCGACCTGTACGCCAAGGGACGCACTGGGCGCAAAAAACATTTTGCTCGCTCCAGCACCGAAAAGATCGCTGGTCTCGCTTTCGACTCCAGCCGAATCAAGCCGCAAACCAAAAGATGGCTTTACGCGACCATAGGATTCTTCCCACAATCCGAAACCTGCCAAAGAAGAGTTTCTTGTAGTGGGAAGAAAAGCCTCATCTCCCACCGCACTCAAACGGAAATACTGGTGCTGGGCTCCGAACACGAAGCTTCCTTTTTTGGCATCCACCCGCGATTCAACACCTCGATTCCGGAAAATGGTCCCCACCTCACCATCCTCCATTTCAGTGTGCTCGTATTTCGAGAACGCGGACTTAAACCGGATGGAATCAAGACCCAGCGCTCCGCGCAACTCGCCTGCGGCATCAAGGCGCACGCGATCCATGTCAATGATCACTGATTTCTCGGCAACCGTTCCATACTCTGACAGATATCCGGATACTGCAGCTCCAATAAAACCATTTTCAAGAGGTCTGCTGATCCCGATCGCAGCTTGGGAGGTGCGATTCGTGCTGTTTCCGACGGTTCCTGACTCCTCTTCCTCGCCCGGAGCAAGGGGATTTGCATCCCGCTCCGCAAGAGTTCGGGCAAATCCCGGAATCGCGTAGTTTTCACTCGAACGGATCGAAGCATCCACATGCAAAACGAAATCTCCCAGATTCTTCCGCGCAAGCGCGCCGAGGCTTTTTCCCTGATCGACCGAATTATAAGCGGGATTCAGATCAAAGCGTCCGGCATCGAGCCTCGCTTCTGCAATGCGGTTCGTACGAACGTTCACCACCCCGCCCACTGCACTGCTGCCATAGAGCAGAGCCGATGGCCCCCGAAGAATCTCGATCGAATCTACAAGCAGCGGATCGATAGCCACTGCGTGATCGGGGCTTGCGCTTGATGCATCCAGCAACCCCACTCCGTTTTCGAGCATTCGAACACGATCCCCATCCAGACCCCGGATCACAGGGCGACTTGAGTTTGGACCAAAAAATGTTGCTGAAACGCCAGCCTCGCGCGAAAGCGTTTCTCCGAGGGTTGACTTCCGCTTGCGGTCAAGCTCCGTACCACTTACTTTCGTGACGCTGGGAAGAGAGTCGAAAGCAGAGCGCTTTCCTGATTGCCCAAGCACGCTGATTTCATCCACCTGAAAATCCTGCTCCGCGGATTTCGCAGAAAGAGGAGCCAAGCCAAAAACAAGACCAAGTGCAAATAGAGTTTTGATGTCCATGGGCCGACCCTAATCCAAATGCAAATGACTTGCATCAAAAAAAATCAGCGCTCGATCTTGAAATGGATCGGCACGTGAAGGACAACGCTTTTCGATGAGTACGACTGAGGTAGCGGTTGCAAGGTTCCGATCGCACGAACCGCATCGAGCGCCGCTTCATTCAAGACGGGAAAAGCACAGGGCTTTTCAACCTCAGTACGAATCAATCGACCATCCGGTGCAACCTCCAACAGAATCTGGACAAGACCTTCCTGCTCATTGAAGTGTGCTGATCTCGGATATTTTTTCTGCGCGTTGATCCGAGCAATAATTCCTGAAAGATACACCTGCATCTCGGAGCCTGCGCTTTGCCCGATTTCCTGTGGTGAACCCTCTGAGGCGCCTTCGTTTACTGCGGATTTGTC
>JAGWZD010000068.1 GCA_018968995.1 Bdellovibrionales bacterium | reverse complement strand
GTATCCGGTAAGACGCATGATGACGATGAGAGTGATAGGCGACCCATCGCGATTTTCCCCAGCTGAAATCAGGAGAGAGCTTGTTAGCATGCTCGTCGTGAACGTGATTGTTCTGGCACTAGCAGCCGTGATTTTGGAGGCGCGAAAAAGAGGCTCTTCTCCTGAATTCGTGGCTGTGTGGCTCGGGCTGCTGGCAACAGTGCTGTTCTTTGCCAGTAAGAGGGTTTATCGCCAGGTTGTCACTAGTATCTCTACGCCTTTTTTATTCCTCATGCTTGTGCCAGGTTTTTTCCTTGTCGCTTCTATTTTTCAATTTTGGAGAACGCCGATTCCTGTAAAGCAAAGTCGAAGACAGTTTTTTCTCAAAGGGGGCATCCCGGCTATCATAGTCTTTTCCATTTTTCCCGTTGGATTCCAGTGTGCTCAGCTATGGGAACGGGCGCCTCTGGGGCTTAAGGTGAGTCAGTGGACTTACTGGGCCGCTGAACCCTGCACTTTTCGAGTTTCGGAGTATCTTGATGACGTTCTCGATCGAATGATTCGGTCAAAATATGGCCTAGTTAGTGATCTGTCGAGTTCGCGAAGCCTCGTGGCAGGTTGGTTTGAAACCTTGGAACATTTCGCAAAGTACAGCAATAAAAGTGCGTCGCTTGATTTAGGCGGGGCTGCGGATCGAGAATTAGAGGCGATGGAACTGGGTCTTTCGGTCGTTGAAAAGTTCGACAGATCTCAGGCGCGGCTGAATCGTTTTAATTATTTTTCATTTCTAGGTCCTAACCTAATCGGGGTGCTGGCTATCGCTGCATTAGAGCAATTCACAGCTGCCCGATATTCTCGCTTTGTGGCTGCAGCGCTACAGGAACGTTTCCAAAGACTACCGACAGGAGCGGATCCAGCCCGCGCTGCTCGATTAAAGGAACGAATTGAGCGCGCCAAATTCACAAAAGCTTTGAGCTGGTAAACAGATGCAGCGGGATTGGGGAGTCCTTACTCTTCACTCACTGGAAGTTTCGCGTGATTTGCAGCATGCAGGTGATCGCGAACGATCTCTTTATGCTTTCGAACCTGACGTTCGATTTTCTCTACGACGAGGTCGATCGAGGCTGGCAGGCTTTCGGCCTGACATTCACCAAAATAGTCGATGTCTTTACCGACGACATGACAGTGGGCGATAGCGACATCTTTTTCAAAAGTGAAGTTCCAAGAAACTGAAATTTTGCCGTTAAAGTACTTATTCAGCTTTTCAGTTTTTTCCTGGGCGTATGCCTTGACCTTGTCGTTCGGCTGCATGTGTTTGAAGGTCATTTGTAGATGGTTCATGGATTCCCCTCTAGATCGGTTTAAATGATCTTCTTGCGCTTACCCGAGGACAAGATCCCCAGCATGTCACGGTATTTCGCCACCGTTCTGCGGGCAATCTCGATGTTCTCGTTGCGAAGGAGTTCGACAATCTTTTGGTCTGAAAGGGGATTTTTTCCATCCTCTTTCATAACCATCTGACGGATCTTTTCCTTCACTGCTTCGCTCGCAAGAGCATCAGTACCATCGGCAGCACTGATGCTAGAGTTGAAGAAATATTTTAGTTCGAAGATTCCTACCGGAGTATGCACGTACTTATTAGTGGTGACGCGAGAGATCGTGGACTCATGCATTCCAATATCGTTCGCCACGTCCTTGAGGATCATCGGCTTGAGGTGTTGGACCCCCTTTTCAAAGAAGTCTCTCTGCCGACGCACAATGGCATCGGTCACTTTATAGATGGTCTTTTGTCTGTTGTGTATCGAGCGAATCAGCCATACCGCTGATCGCAGCTTCTCTTGGACGTATTCTTTAGTGTTCTTGCCATTCGCCTCTTTTCCGGCGCTCGAAAGAATATTTTTATAATACGGAGAGATTCGAAGTTTCGGCATTCCATCTTCGTTCAGAACAATCACAAACTCATCCGCCACTTTGTAAACGTATATGTCTGGAGTGATGTAGTGCGTATCGTGCGACATGAAACTGCGGCCCGGTTTAGGCTCGAGCTCCATCACTAGTTTGGTTGCCTCAACGACTTTATCGAAGGGAATCTGAAGGGCTTTGGCAATGCCCTGATAATTTCGTCTCTCGAGGTCTGCTAAATGCTTTTCGATAATGGTTTCAACCAGAGGCTGCCGGGGGGACATGAATTTTGCTTGAATCGCCAGACACTCTTGCAAACTGCGTGATCCCACCCCAATTGGGTCAAAATTATGCACGATTTTTAGAACTTCCTCGGCATCTTCCAGCTCAATGGCGGCCTCTTTAGCCAAGTCTTCAAGATTTGCGATGAGATACCCATCATCCGAAAGATTTCCAATAATCAGCTCTCCCAGTCGCTGCTCTTCGGGGCGAAGGGCTGTCATGGACAGCTGCCACATCAGGTGGTCTTCAAGTGAAGTGGTTTTCGTGAGCGCATTTTCAAAGCTCGGAAGGTCCTCGTTGACCTCTCGCATTGAGGGGGCTGAACTGGAGTTTGAATTGAACTCCTCTACATACGATTCCCAATTAAAATCATCTTTTCCTGCGACAAGCTGCTCTTCCTTGGTTGTAGGTTTTAAGAAGGCATCTTCATCACGGCGCTGGTCCATCTCTGGATCGGCGTTATTCTGAGCGACCTCTTCGGGGGAGGGCGTGTTCTCACCATCAGGAGTTTCTGTGAGTTCCTCCAGGATGGGGTTTTCCATCAACTCCTGGTTTACGACTTCAGCGAGTTCCATCCGATTCAGCTGTAGCAGCTTGATGGCTTGTTGAAGCTGGGGGGTCATCACCAGCTGTTGACTCAGTCTGAGACTTTGTTTGATTTCTAAGGCCATCGTGTTCCTATCGGTTTTTATACGGCATCATTCAAAACTGAAAATTTTCTCCCAGGTAACGCTCTCGGGCGATGGGGCTCTTCACTAAGTCTTGTGGAGAACCCTTTTCTAAAATTTTACCATCTCCCAGCAAGTACGCGGAGTCACAAATTGTTAATGTTTCCCGAACATTATGGTCTGTGATCAGGATTCCAATGCCGCGCCTTTTCAAAACCTCCATCATTCGCTGGATTTCACTCACTGCGATGGGATCAATCCCAGCGAACGGCTCATCTAGCAAAAGGAATACCGGCTCTAGGGCAAGAGCGCGGGCGACTTCGACGCGGCGCCTCTCACCGCCTGACAGAGTGAAGGCTTTTTGGCGGGCGATGGTGTTCAGACGAAAGTCGTCAATGAGTCGTTCGAGCTGCTGTTTTTGTTCCTGTTCAGTAATCTTGCGTCCCTCAAGTACGGCTCGGATATTCTGCTCCACGGTCAGTCGTCGGAACACAGAAGCTTCTTGTGGAAGGTAGGCGATTCCTTTTCGTGCTCGCTCATGCACGGCTGAAGAGGTGATTTCCGAATCCCCAAGGCTAACCACTCCTGCATCGGGTTGAACCAGGCCTACGACCATGTAAAAAGATGTGGTTTTGCCAGCGCCATTGGGCCCCAAAAGCCCAATGATCTGTCCTCTTTCCACTTCAAATGAAACGTCGCGAACCACTGGACGACCTTTGTAAGCCTTAGCAAGATTGCGAGCGACGAGTTTATTACTGTTCGAGTTACTCATATTTTCCACTGGTGATGGCATTACTATTCTCTACTTCTACTTGGTCTTTTTTCCGGTCCACCTTGATGACGTCACCGGTCATCGTATCGTTATCCTGATACACTTGGGGATATTCAGTCAGAAAAAATACGGATTCTGAGGGAAAAAATTCGGCCTTTCCACTGGTGGAGTACCGATAAGGCCGTTCGGACGTTGAGCTTTTGGGTGTCCACTCCTCAATTCTGACATCTTCTGTGGCAGTGAACGAGGTCTTTCTCTTTGCATCAAGCGTGGTTACTTGCATGGTTTTGGCTCGGGCCCGAAGCCGAGTGGCTCCGGGATGCTCCATGGTGACCATTTCGCGACCCAAAGCGGACGGGTCTGAGGAGAGAACAACCTGATTTTCAGATAATAGGACCTCTGCACGGGCCGAACGGAAGGTTGTCGGAGATTCTCGCAAATTTCTTTGGGGTGGGATCACTTGAACCTCCACCAAGGAAGGAAGCAGCAAACGACGAGTAGCAAGGGTTGCCTCGAGACCTGAGCTTTTAAATTGGATTCGCATTTCACCGCCACCGGGGCCCCGGCCCCAAACCGAGTAAGTGGACGGCACGATCAGAACTCGTTTGCTTGCGATAAACTTGAGGTATTCCGAACGAATTTCCGCGCCATTGTCGAGTAGTGCCACGACGTTACCGCCCACCTCGAGATCTCGAGTGTTGAGCAGGTAGCGAGCTTCGCGACCCGTGACTTTCACCGCGGAGGTTTGGGGAAACCCGTCAGAAAAAAGCTCGGCCTGGACATCGGTTGTTAAAACGGTTTGCCGAGACGAGAAAAAGAGAGCCTCAGCGGCTTTGAGTTGCCATTGTTTTTTTCCCTCTTCCACCGAAACATACCGAAATTGCCGAATAGAATAATCCGGAGAGGCCCCATCGGGGGCAGAAAATCCCTTAAATATCTGATCCTTTTGGGGTTTTTGGGCTGCCGATCCCTCCGAAGAGGCAGGGCTTTCAGGGGGGGTTGATGACGGGCAAAAGGCCACCACTTGCCCAAAAATGAGCACGGCCACGGAAGTCAGTAGCAGGCGGTGAAGATTCGTGGACATCATCTGTTTACCGAGTATGCCCCATGGGGCCCCAAATCAGGCGATATTTCCCATGGGCGAGTCCTGATTTGGTCTGGAATCACTATAGAATTACCCCTCCCGGATGAGTATAGTGCGCCGCATGGACGTGGCGCAATTCGAAGTCCGAAAACGCGAGCACATTGATCAGGCTTTAGATCTGAAGAATCAAGCGGACGGTCTCTCGGGGCTGGATCAAGTTCGGCTTGTTCACGAGGCATTGCCTGAGATCGATTTTTCAGATGTTGATCTCACGGAGAGCTGCCTGGGTCAGACCCTCGCAACGCCGTTTTTCATTGCGGGGATGACCATGGGGCATCCGGATGCAGCCGCAATCAACCAATTATTGGTCGACCTTTGTCAGGAGCGCGGTTGGGCCATGGGCGTTGGATCTCAGCGGCGAGAGCTGGAAGAGAAGTCCTTACCAGAAGAGTCGAAGAAATTGAGACGGTCTGCTCCTCGAGCCGTACTGATCGCCAATATTGGACTGACTCAGGCAATCGCTTGTGGCTCGGATCGCATTCAATCTTTGGTGGATTCTCTTGAGGCTCAGGCGATTGCTGTTCACCTCAACCCCCTTCAGGAAGCCATTCAAGGCGAAGGCACTCCAGAGTTTCGAGGCGGGATTAAAACCCTAGCCCGTTTAGTGCGTGATTTAAGGGTTCCGATTATCGTGAAAGAGACGGGGTGTGGTTTATCGGCACAGACTCTTGAACGGATTGCCTCGGTTGGGGTTTCCACTGTTGATTTGAGTGGTCTAGGGGGAACTCACTGGGGACGGATTGAGGGGGCTCGTGCCCCGGCATCTAGTCTCCAGCGCACGGCAGCCCAGACCTTTGCCCGTTGGGGAGAGCCCACGGTAACTTCGATGATTTCTGCTCGTCATGTTCTATTGAATTCTGAATCGCAACGCTGCTCGGTATGGGCTTCGGGGGGTGTGCGTTCTGGATTAGATTCCGCTAAACTCATTGCTATTGGTGCTCAACGAGTCGGTTACGCTCAGCCAGCGCTGCAGGCAGCACTGGCTGGCGAAGAATCGCTTCGCGCATGGATGGAGCAGCAGGAATTTGAACTGCGAGTCGCGCTGTTCTGTACTGGGTCTGCAAATCCAGCAGAGTTGAGAAAAAAAGAAGGGGTTTGGTCCTATGGACGGTCATGATTCGAAATCGATTTTCGATGGATTTTACCGGTTGCCCCGATCTCGTCGAGTAGAGCTGGTTGGGGAGTTCTGCGGACTTGATGAAAGTGAGCTAGATACTCTCACTGGAAATAGGCCTTTTTCTTTAGATGTTGCCGAGCACCTAATCGAGAACGTCGTCGGAGTTTTTCCGATGCCGCTCGGGGTTGCCACTCATTTCATGATTGATGGGCGAGAAGTTCTCATCCCGATGGCGGTTGAAGAGACATCGATTATTGCCGCATGCAGCGCAACTGCGAAATGGATTAGAACATCAGGCTGTATCAGCAGTTATAACAAGGGAAATTTGATTATTGGGCAAGTTCAGCTTCCCAGTGTTCAGAATCCCGAGCGCGCACGAATGATTTTACATGAAAATCGTGGAATGCTGATTGAGCTCGCCAATGCCTGCGTTCCTGGACTTGTAGCTCGCGGTGGCGGGGTTCGAGATCTGGCGATTCGTACCTTGGATCGTCCTGATAGCTCGGGAAAAGCGATGCTTGTTTTACATTTTCTGTGCGATCCCTGCGATGCCATGGGCGCCAACCTGATCAATCAGCTTTGCGAAGCGTTGAAGCCACGAATAGAAGAATTGACTAGTGAGAAAGTGGGACTTTGCATTCTTTCTAATTTAGTCGACACCAAGCTGGCCGTAGCTGAGGTTGTGGTTCGCAATATCGACCCAGTGGTAGGTCAAGGAATTCAAGAGGCCACTCTTTTTGCGAAGGCTGATCCGTATCGAGCCACTACACACAATAAAGGTGTTCTGAACGGTATTGACCCGATTCTTATTGCTACTGGCAATGATTGGCGAGCAGTAGAGGCGGGTGCACACGCTTATGCTTCCCGATCAGGCAAGTATCAGCCGTTGTCGGAATGGACCATGAATGGAAATGATTTACATGGTCGAATCGAGCTTCCCATGGCTGTGGGAACGGTGGGAGGAGTGACCAAGGTTCATCCAACGGCCCGAGTTGCCTTGAAAATTTTAGGTGTGACGCATGCTGAAGAGTTGGCTCGGGTCTGCGCGGCGGTAGGCTTGGTTCAAAATCTCGGAGCCCTGAAGGCATTAGCTACTGTGGGAATCGTAAAAGGCCACATGCAGCTTCATGCTGCAAACCTAGCGATCGCTGCAGGGGCTGAAATTCATGAAATCGCACGGGTTCGAGAGCGACTTGCCGAGGTGCTGAAAGTCGAGAAAAACATCAACTTGTCGCGGGCCAAAGAAATCCTGGAGGCACTTCGTGGCGGACCAGCCAAGCGCGGTAATCCCGCTGTCTAGTCGCTTGGAATCGAGTCGATCCTTTTCAAAACTGAGCGTGGGTGGGAAAGTGTTTCTCATCGGTGAATACGCTGTTCTTTGTGGGGCACCTGCCTTGGTGGCGGCGACAGCTCCGAGATTTCAGCTCTCAAAGAAGCCTTTTTCTCAAGCATTAGAAACATTTTTTCACCCGGAAAGTCCTGCTGGTGTTTTTTGTAAAAGGCGTCAGGTTCTGAATCCTTGGTATTTCTTTGATCCAGCCTTTGGCGCAGGCGGATTTGGAGCGTCATCAGCCCAATTTATTATGGCAGCTGTTTCTGCTGGAGTTCGCGAACCATTAGAGCTTTGGCGCGAATACCGAGCTGCATGTCGTGCAGATCGTGGCCCGCTTCCAAGTGGGGCGGATGTCGTCGCACAAATCTGTGGGGGCGTTGTTGAGTTTAAATTCGGCTTCAATTCGGAGTCCCAGCCCCAAATCATTCAGCGTGATGACGGGCTCTTGCGAATTCCTATCATCGTGATTCAGGCCAGCGCTCAGGAGGGCAGAAAGACAACCACTCATACTCACCTGGGCCAGATCTCTCGGCAGATGCTTGAATCTCTGAGTTCAGATCTGGATTCTATTATTCAGCGTGCGCTAACTGCTTTTTCCGAAGGCAACCCTGCGCGGTTTGCTGCTTGTCTGCCAGAGTACGCAGAGGTTTTGTCGCGATATGATTTGGAAATCGCCCAGACGCGGTTAGACCGAGAGGCTTTATCAGTACTTCCTGGTGTGCTGGGTGTGAAAGGAACAGGCGCTCTTCAGTCTGATGCCTTAATTGCAGTAGTGGATCCTGCGCGATTCGATCCCGAGCAGTTTAAAAGAGCTGTTGCTGAACGAGGCCTTCGCATTTGGTCTGAACGGCTCTGCGCTGAACCGGGCATTGAGGTGCTGTGATGGGTTTTGTTGTTCGGGTACGAGCCCCATCCAATATCGCACTGATCAAATACATGGGTAAGAGTGACCCTCTGCTGAACATTCCATCTAATCCGAGTTTGTCTCTTACTCTAAGTTCACTTTGCACCTGGACAGAGCTGGAGCAGCTCAAGGATGAGGGAGAGTTTTTCCTAGAGTGGAAAGGTGTGGCTCGGATGGGCGAAGTCCCTCTGATTCCATTTGATCTCAGAGAAAAAGATCGACCGAAAATAGAGCGACACTTTAAACGAGTTTTTCAGCATTTTGGTCAGTCTTATTCGGGTCATTGGAGAGTTCGCAGTGGAAATACTTTTCCGGCAGGGGCCGGAATTGCGTCTAGTGCTTCAGGATTTTCTGCGTTAACGCTCGCCATTGCGGCCGCTCTGGGGCGTGATCGTTCCGCTCAGGCTGAGCTACCTTCATTATCGAGGCAGGGGTCTGGGAGCTCCTGCCGATCTTTTCAAGGTCCCTGGGTGCTTTGGCAGGCTGAGAATGCAACCCCGCTATCCACCCATTTCGACTCTTTGAGTGACATTGTTTTTCTCATCGATAAATCTGAGAAAAAAGTAGGCTC
>JAGWZD010000067.1 GCA_018968995.1 Bdellovibrionales bacterium | reverse complement strand
TGTGCGAAGCCTGCTTTAATGTCGATCGCCCGCCGATACGCAGTCACTGCTTCTTTAAACCGATCGAGGGTTCGAGCGCTGCGCGCCAAATAGTACCAACCCAGATGGGATTCTGGATTCTTCTTCAGGAGCTCGCGCAGCGTGGCGATAGACTGGAGTACTTTCCCTTGTTCAAATTGCACCTGGCTCTTAAAAACGAACGCTTCTTCATGCCCTGAGTCGATCTTCAGGACTTGATCGTATTGCTGACTCGCCAAATCGTTTTGACGAGTCACGGAATAAATTCCGGCGAGAATCATGCGCGCGTCGATCAATTGAGGATCAAGTTCGATGGCCTTTTTTGCAGACTCAAGAGCCTGGGCGACATCCCCCTTACGCACCCACTCTGCCGCGAGGCGTGTATGCACCCAAGCAGAGCCAGGATCGTAAACGAGGGTGAGCCGATACTCTTCAATAGCCCGATCAATTTGACCCTCGACCGAGTAAGCCTGGGCTAAACTGTAATGATATTCAGCGGATGACTCTTTATGCAGGGGCTTTAGAGTCGACTCCAAAGGGAGAACCGGGGTCCCTGGAGAGGTTCCTGGAGTGACCGCCACCTCCTCAACCCCCTTGGTCCGGGGTCCTGCGCAAGACGCAAGTTGCAAGACCAGAACCCCTAAAATCGTGCACTTCGGCAGAGTTTTGACACACTTGGCCATCGGAAAGTCCCCTTCACTATGGATCCCATCGACTTTTTTTGGCCAGACCTTGACGATTTCCATGTTTTTTGGGGTCATGGGGTCCGGGTACGAAGCGGCGAGCCGCTGGAATACCCCATGCACTAGGCCGGCTGCGGCGCCGGTTGGGGCATGGACCAGTCGGGCTGGTGTGGTTCTGAGAAAATCAGGGAGGGGCCCTGTTGACTTTGGCACACCGAGTTGTTAACTGCCTGGAAACGAAGTGATGACACATTGTGCCAACCCCCCAGGCTGGAGGGGAGGCATGAAAGTGACAAAACACTTCCCAGGCTTTTTCTAGGGGGAAAAATGAAAGAGACGTTGAAGGAAATGAAGATCATCAAGCGCTACCAAAATCGAAAGCTCTACGACACTCATGAGTCGAGCTACGTGACGCTGGATGAAATCGCCAAGATGATCAAAAACGGTGAAGATCTTCGAGTAATCGATAATAAGACCAAGAACGATATTACCGCATCCACCTTGACTCAGCTTCTTTATGAGAGCGAGAAGAAGGCCAAGACTCAACCTTCTGTGGAATTACTGAAAGAAATCATCCGTCATGGAGATGGCTCTTTCTCGGGATACATTCAAGCGAAGGTCGGCTCGGAATTGGCTCGATTCGACGCCGATCTGTTGGACGCAGGTTCGGCAGAACCAGTGGCCAATGGCTTAACCACCAGCTCGGTAGTTGAGCGCGCCACCGCTCTGAATCAGTAATTTTCCAGTCAAAAAAACGTCGGCCTTCCTCCTGACTTTCCCATTTTTTTTCTGGGAGGAAGGCCTATAAAATAGAGAGCGTATGAGGCACACCACCTTCAGCGCTCTTTTTATTTTATCTGCATCCCTCGGAATCCCAAGCGCATCCGCGGGGGACGAACCTAATAACGGCCGTTGGAGCAAGACTCCCTCCTGGGCGCGGAACGAAACACCCCAGGAACACGCCGATGCCGCCGAGGAGATGGCTCCGGTTACGCGAAATAGAAAACCGGCGGCCTCCATGAGATCAAGCTCTCGAATCTCGCCGTTCGCTCCTGGATCAAACAACCTCTCACTGGATGTGGGTCAGGTTTTTTTAATGGGCTCTCTGGGAGATCGTTACACCGACTCTATTGGAACACGACTTCACTACACCTACGGAGTGAGCGACATTTTCGCCTTTGATTCAAGTTTTGGCTACTCCGGGCACTCTGAAGGTGGCCTTTCATTAAGCAGTTTACTTGCGGGTTTGCGCTGCAATTTAGCTTGGTACGACAAGGTCATCCCTCACGCCGTTTTTGGACTTGGGTTTTATCGGCCTAGCTACAAAGAATCCGACTACAGCACCGTTCTTTTTGGGGTGCATGTGGGCGCTGGAGTGAATCTCGAACTGACTCAATCGCTCTTTTTTGGCGCTTCGATGACTTTGCACGACTCTTTTGGAACTGACAAACCTCTCACCTCTGGTGGAGCACTGCCAGTGGGAGGCAGCTACACGTCTTTCTTTCTTAATGCTGGCGTGAGCTTTTAATCATCTCTTCTAACTGCGGGCCCGTCACCAAATAGTCCTGATTACAAAAATCACAGCGAACGGAGGCTCGTCCGTCTTCAGTGAGCATACTCTGTAATTCATCTGCACCCACTAAAGCTAAAGCTCTGCTGACTTTTTCCCAGGAACAGTGGCAATCAAATGCAATCTCTCTTTTCTCAAGAACCATAAATGCTGAATTCTGGAAAATGGCAGACAAGAGTCTCACTGGATCTGCGTCGTCTTGAAGTTCTTCCGCTAGCGACTGAATCCCATGAATTTGGTTCTCGATGAGCTGAACCTCCTCGGGAGTAGCCTCCGGAAGGGCCTGAACCAAAAATCCCCCTGCTCCACTGATTTTGCCATCATCATCAATAGTCACCGAAAGACCGACGGCTGAGGGAATCTGCTCACTCTGCGACCAATAAAAGGTAAGGTCTTTTGCAAGCTGACCAGTGAGAAGCGGAACGGTACCAATATAGGGCTGATGACTCCGCTCGGTCTTTGTTCTCAGCACAGAAAGCAGTCCCTCTCCCCAGGTACCATGCTTGGCCAGCGAGGCAAGCTCTGAGGAGATCACATAGCCTCGAACGCGACCATCAGGATAAGCATCCACAAGTGCCTGGCGAACGGGACCCGCCGCTTTGATGTTCAAATTCACACGCTCAGTACCCTTGGCGTTCGACGCGACTAATAAAGCTCCAATGACGGCTTCTCCCAAGCAGACGGCTGGAGTGCCTCGAATTTCATGAAGCTCAGCCATAGCCCTAACCAACGACCGCGCCTGGATTGCCACTCCTCGGATATTTCCATGGGAGGACAAGCATTTCACCCAGCGGTCTGATGGATTTCTAGGTAGCTTCAACATTCCACTCCGGCATAGCACAGGCCATAGACTACTTTCCCTCTTCTTTCACTTCAGGGTTCTGGGGTGAAGAGGGAAGAACACACTCCTCCAATTGAGCGAGCTGCTCGGAAGTGAGGGCATCGGCCTCAAAGTCTGCGATCTTCTCAATCAGGCTTGTTCCTAGATAGCGGGCACCCATCCTATTTCCGCCTTTCACTTTTCCCAGCAGTGAGTCCTTCATGGAAGTGATCCATCGGTCTCCATCCAAAAGATTCTGGCCAAACTGAGAGCAGCCCTCAAACGGAATAGACGCGACCTGTCCTGCTACTCCAATAAACTGCCCATTGACGACTCCCTTCGCACTCTCTCCGAGAACAGAACTCACTCGAGATGACGAAATCCATTGGCTCATCGTCGGAGCAAGCATTGGAGCCTTTCCCCAAACAACCTCGAGCCCCTTCGCTGCAGCAGCGGTGGTAAATAATCTGACCGCATGCTGAGCCTTATTGGTGTCTTTATTCAAGTAGGCGATATTGTCCGTAAATATTGAGGCGTCCCACCGACCCCGGAAGCCTGCCTCTAAGAAGCTACGACTTGCCCAAGCCGTTTGCACCGAGAGATCAGTAGCTAAAGTATTAGCAACGACCCGGGATGCACGAACTCCTGTTTTAATCAGCGCTGGATTTGCAAGCTCGCGCCTCAACATCATGGTCCCAGCTTTCTTTAAACCAGCCTTGATGGGAGCCTTGGCGAGATTCGATAATCCGCCTGAGACAAGTGTGGTCGCCACATCAAAGGCAAACTCGCCTCCAATCCAAGCAATTTGAGAATTTCTGTGTCGGATAATGGCTTCGTCTGTAATTTTTGCAGCTGCAATCCCCGCTTGATGATACTGGCTCGAACCCCTTAGCTTCCGGCAGGGTCCTAGGTCGACACTCAGTGTACTGAAGGGCGCCTTCAGGTTGCCTCTAGACTCTGGAATGATGCCTGCTTGTTCTCGCGCGCAACGGAGGTAAGCCCATTGCAGATCTGCTCGAGCGAGCACCTCTTGAATTTCTCCATCGGTCACAGATTCAGGATTCTCTAAACGCTTGGCCTGAAGCGCACCTAATTTTGAGAGCTCACCCATATACTCCTGTTGAACTTGCTTCATCATCCCATTGGAACGAAGCAACTCATTGTACGATGGCAGGCCAAGCTTATCGACCATTTCACGACCTAGAGCCTTTTCCTTATTTTCATCGTAACTTTTGGCCTGCTCTTGCTCGCCTTTTTTTGCCTCTTTGAGCTGCTTTTGAAAATCCTGATCTTTCGATTTCGCTAGTGCTTTATCAAGAACTTGCTTTCCCAGAGTGGTACCCGACAGATGATTCATTAAGTCGAGCGAGGCGGTCTGAGCCTCTTGGCGTCGCGTGGAGTCGGTATCGACCAGCTGCTGACCTAAGCGCTCCACGGCTGACTCCCGCTCTGATCGATCCGGACTAAAAAATTCAGAAACAAGACTCAAATGCCGTGCACGAGCCAGGTATCGACGACCCTTTGACTCTTTGGTGGATTCCTTCACTGCGCTTTTCAACTGAGTAAACTTGGCCATTCGATCCGGATCTAAATACAAAGTGCCACCAGCATCACCGATTCCGCTTTGATCAGAAATCAGTAACGCTTCAAGATGAATCAGATTCAACTCGTCTCGCTCAGCACCCTTGCCAGAAATCTTTTCGTATTTTTTGATCACTGAGTCGATACGGTCAAACTGTTCGACAGTAGAGTTTGCCTGGCCATCCCGAAGGCGATCAAACTGTGCTAGCGACAATTCTGTTCGCGCCATTCGCGCAAGGACTGCTGGAATATCTGACTGACGACGCTTGACTGAGAGATCCTCTAGAGCGCTTAAGCCCTGATTCATTTTTTCTGAGGCCACTTTTCTATACTTATCAACCACCGCAGGGTCGTTTGCCCCTGCAATACAAATTCTCAAGGCCGTCTCGGCTAGCACTCGAGAGGCCTCGCCTCTTCTATAAGCATCGAGAGTGGCGTCTCCACTTGCCGAGGAAAGATGACTTTTCAGTTCGGATTCGGTCTCAGAAAAAATCTGCGCCAGCTTTGCCTGAACCTCAGCATCTGTGGCACTCGGGTGCTCAGCAACCCAAGTCTGCAGTGAATCAAAACGTTCCTCGATTCGCTTTTCGCTATCGTCCAGACCCTTCAACGATTGAACGCGCTCAGAGGTTCTTTTTCGAACGCACTCCAAAACCCCCTGCTCTTTTTTGGCCAGCTCCTCATTAATCAAGGCTTCCGCCGCCGCTTTCGGAGCTGGTTCTTCACCCTGCGCCAGTGCATTGGAGAGCAAGCTGAAACCAAGAATAAGGGAGGTAACCGCCACTAAGCGACTCACTTGACTATGGTAGCACGCACAGCAAGGACACCAGAAGCGTCCCGGTCTTCGTCTTTAAGTGTATGAAATTACTTATTTTAATGCCGTTCTCGAGAGACCCAAGGTCTTAAAATAACGCGGCTTGTCATGATCACCTCTGTCTGGTACTCCCGGCCAATGACAATGAAAAAAACCGCGATCTCTCTTTTCCTGGCCGTCCTATTCTCCTTCCCAACGGCTCGCGCCGACGAACCTCGGCGGGCAGACGACTGGATCGCCCTGCAAGTGAACAATCAGATCCTCACCGCAGGAGAAGTTCGACGCTATATCGACACCGTGGTGATTTCATCCGACCTGCATCGTGCCCTTTTCGAAGAGGCCAATCGCGACTTCACCGCATATCGAGAAAAAGAAAACGCTCTTATCGATGAGCTCTTTGTTCCTACGCTAGATCGGCTGGCGGTGATCCGAATTCTTCAGGCTGAGGCAACGAAGAAAACCGAACGACAGTTTTTCGCGATCACCAAAAAACAGATGAAAGACGTGGTTGAGCAGAGCACCCGTAAAGCTCTAAATAAGTTTCGCCAAAAAGGAGAATCTTTAATTGAAGCTCGTGATGCTTTCATCGAAGACCTGAAAAACAGTGGAGCACCCTACAACTCCAGCGCTCCCCATACAGAGGTCTACGATAACTGGGTTCAAAGAGTTTCGAACCGCCTCAGAGAAGAATACCGTCAGCATGAAGCTAGCCGCTTCCTCTGCTCACAAGGAAACTGTAGCGGTGGAACGCCGATGGATGCCTTCATCCAAAGACGTTCGGCTCTGGAAGGCTCAAACTTTGTAACCCTAAGGCCTTCGGCAACCACTGAGATCAAGCAAAAAGACGTCTTCGACCGCCTCGTATCGATGAAACAAACTGACCTCTCGGTTGAGGCCTCATCAAAGCTGATCGAAGGAATCAAAAACTTCTTCTATCTCGGAAAAATTGTTAACGACAAGATTGAGCTTCTTCATATTAACGATTGGAATCTCACTGGACCGATCGGATCAGCCATGGGGTTTCCGCGCACAGATGATTCAGGCAGAACCTCTGGCTTCGTGCTCACGCTCAGCCGAACTGGAGAAAACGGCAGTCTTTCCATTCAGTATGAAAACTGGCTTTTCACGGAACGACTTCCTGATCTTGGAAAAAGATGGCGTCAAATTCTTGAAGAAGAGAACACCTTAAGAGTGGTTTCTCGCCACTTTCTCGATGAGAAAGGCAACAAATGGGTTCTCATTGGCGTTTCTGGCACCTACCGAAGCCAGAGAGAGGGCCTAGGCGCACTCATTCAAAACTATTTCCACCAACTGTCTAGCAATCGCGTACAGCTCAATGTGGAACGTAGCGGCTCGGATCTCTTTTTTGAGGGCATGTTCGGTGCCGGTGGAAAGTATTCCATCATCGATAAGCCCTATATGGATCTCGTGATCTCTGGCGAAAGCTTTGTGGCACCCGC
Organism: Bdellovibrionales bacterium; assembly: GCA_018968995.1. Lineage (GTDB taxonomy): Bacteria > Bdellovibrionota > UBA1018 > UBA1018 > UBA1018 > CAIOHW01. The sequence goes on along the minus strand of JAGWZD010000067.1, from coordinate 1,729 downwards.
CGCGGGTAATTTTTCGCAAAGTAATATTACCGTGAAGCCATCCATGGATCTGAGCTTCTACGCTCAAGATAAGTCGCTCCCCACTTTTCGAATTGGACTTTTCTCTGAAATCAGAACCCGCATCAATGGTGAAATTGAGACGGTTTTTGGAGGAAAAATCACCGCTGGAGTGATCATAAAAAAAATCCAGATCGAAGCGGGTCTTTACGTTGTTCGCTGGGATGGCGAAATGGATCGCCGCTACGAGCACGGCCCATCGTGGACCACAGGAATCATTGTGATGGTCTCGCATGCACCGGACCCGAAGAAAATTGTGGAATACGCACTTTAAACACAGGAGATCGAAATGAAGCTTTTTAATAAATCAGTAGTCATTGCAACCCTCAGCCTTGCAGTAGCACTTCCACTAAACGCCCAAGCGTTCACCCTGAAGCTTCTTGAAAGCCGGAACGTGGCGGATGCCAATTACTGTGGGGACTTTAATAAACTCAGAACCTACGAACTCGGATTGACCGCCCGTGAGCGACTGCCCTCCTCGAAGAAAGCTCTTCTTTCCTCTGAAAATTTAAAGACTCTGGAAAAAGAGCTTCGTGAGAATTTTATTACTCCCAAAGAGATTGGTGAATTCAATGTTCTTGCGAAAGGCATCAAAGCTATCAAGGAATTCGGCACCGAAAACCAAAATGGCGACCCTTACAATTGCTTTCGAGAAGACTTTGGTCAGCTTTTTTCGTTCGAAAAGCAAAATGGACGACTGAAGGCCACCGACCCCCAGGGCGTGACTTATCTCAAGGTCAATTTTAGAGATGAATCCACAGCAGACTCCACGCCCGCTGTTGTGGTGATCGATCGACGCAATCAGCGACTCTACATTCACCAGGTTTGGTAACAATACTGAACGCGCTGGTACGCGCCTCGAGTAAAAATCAGGGTATTCTCATCTGCTGAGATATGCACAGGGTATCGCACATCTTCTGACGAAGGTGAGCCCTCAGAGCACTCGTCTCCAAAACGGGTGACCTGAAGTGTTCCTGCGGCGATTAAAAACTGCACGCGGTCCACTCCCGAGGCACGAGTTTCTCCTTGCGACGTCACGCAAGTGTACTGTGGATGTCGAAGCTCAAAACTACCTCCGATAAGCTGCTCTGGGCTTGCACGGTCAAAAACTTCAAACAAATGACCTCGGTAAGTGTACTGGCAGCTGGAGTTCACACTCGCCTTGATTTGCTCCTCTTCGGAGTTACTGAGAACTTCCACCATGTCGCTACCAAACTCAGCGAAGTGGCCTGAAAACCGACCATTGCTCAATGTCATCTCGGCCCAAACGCCATAGCGCCGCGAATCTTCACCAGGAGGGGCAAAGGCTTGCGTCTGGTAAAAAGGGACCAAAGCCAACAGACTTTTCCCATCCGGCGCGGGGCAGGCTCGGACGAATAGGAAAATTGTGTCGCTAATGACATAGATACTCTGGAGCTCGATGGGGTTCTGGAAGGGCGATGAACCCCAGAAATAAAAAAGCCCCCGGGATCTCTCCCGGGGGCTTTTCATTTTCGCAAAGTGCGAAACGATTACATGTCGTAACCGCCCATGCCGCCCATTCCAGGAGCACCGCCCATTGGAGCAGCTGCTTCTTTCTTAGGCTTCTCAGCGATCAGGGTTTCCGTGGTCAGCATGAGGCTTGCCACAGAAGCTGCGTTCTGAAGAGCGCAACGGCCGACCTTGGCTGGAT
>JAGWZD010000066.1 GCA_018968995.1 Bdellovibrionales bacterium | reverse complement strand
CACTTGGAATCAGGTGCAGGACGGTTTTTTTTCCATTCACCACTAAGGTGTGACCGGCGTTATTGCCCCCTTGAAAGCGAACGACGAGGTCCGCTCGCGAGCTGTAGAGGTCGACCACTTTTCCTTTACCTTCATCTCCCCACTGGGCACCAACGACAATAATGTTCACAGTCTCTCCTTAGCTCTATTTGAGATTGAAAGGGGGGGTGTTTGATTTGAAGGCTTACGCATCTCCTTCAAAAATTGCAGACGGTTTTTCTGGATGGACTCTAATTCTTGAATCCACGCGGAAAATGCGACTTTTGCCCAGTCGATGACATCTTGAGTGAGCCTCTTTTGCTCAGCCAGGAGTTCGGCTGGAATGGTCACCACAGAGTCTTCTGGGGTTTGGTCTGAGCGACGAATTGGAATTCCGTAGCCGTCCGAGCGAATGCTTGATGGAAGAGAGAGTTGCTGGATCTCTCGAAGCCGAGCGATTGAGGCTCTGATTTCTCCAGACCTTTCGATGGCAGCTTGAGGTAGGCCAGTAAAGTCATTGGCCTCCACGACTTGTGCGATTCGCTTATTATACGAAGAGTTCGATCGGCGGGCCACGTACGATTCGAGAAGAAAAAATCGGGACGCCATGATTTGCCGGCTCTCAACCAAACTGGAAGATAGTATTTCAAACCATGTCTTTCGTTGTTCGGAAGAGGTTTGATCCAGGTATTGTTCTACGGTTTTTGGAAAGGCGATCGCTTGAGCTACTGCAGCTTTCTGCAGCCCATTGAATGCCGTCTGCACTTCGGGTTTTTTCGAACTGTAGTAGTACCCTTTTTCGATAGCGTTTTGGCGATCATTGAGCACAGACGCGTCGACGATACCCAGTTTCTGCAGGGTTTTGTGTAAGCCTAGGGGGGAAAGGGGGTGTGCCGAGTTCAGGCGGCTTTCCCCGAGGGTTCCTTTCAGAAAATTCAGAGCTTCAGTAGCGCAATTATTGGTGATGAACTTGTATCGCCCACCATATTCCCAGAAAGCTTCAAGAGTTCGATAGATGAAAAATCTTTTTTCTTGTTCTGTGAGTCGCAGCGGAAGACTGGTGAGTTCGCGAAACTCGCTTTTATTATACTCTTCAATCACTCCAAGAAGTGACTGGGCGAAAAGCAGAGAGGGATAATCTCCATTCAGTCCTTTAAGATAAGATATCGATGCATCGCTGACATTGGCTCTAAAGCTAATCGCAACGTGGTGGGTGACGTCATTTAGACATTCTGGGCCGATTTTTTTTCGATCAGGAGCGCAAATGACGAGTCGATAGAGGGAGTGTCCCCACTTGCTCATCACCTGCGGCCCTTTTCCAGCGAATAGGGCATGAATCTCGTAAACTCTTTCTGGGTTGATATCGACGACATTGGCCTTTCCTGTTCCAAAGTCAGACCCCAGAGTCATTGTCGTTTGGGGTTGGCAGTTTCGGCTGGGGAACGGGTCATAACCAAAGTGGTTCGAATAGAAGGCGTGTACTGCAGGTCGTCTGCAGGCGAATTCAGGGTCGAGCACAAAGTACTCGAGATTGACCGCAAAAGATTCCTTCCAGTTCTTAAACTCGTACGGGTCTGGGCTACGTAATGTGATCTGGTTGGATTGTCCTCTCGAGTGAAAAATTAAGCCTGTTTCCACCCAGCCCATGAGGTCTAGAAAAGCAGGACGGTTTGAGACCCTGAGACGGTTCTTGAGGATCCGGCATTGGGGATCGGTGTGGTTCATTCCAGTTTTTGGATTTGATGCTTTATTCGCGGCGCATCGGGCGAGGAAGCTTTTCTCTCCAGCGGATTTAATGTCCGCGTAGTCGTAAATGTGACCGATCTCATGGATCGCTGATGCGAGGGCCAAGCGGTAGGCATTTCTGTGTCCACAAGCGTAGGTTGGGGCGCCTCTCTCTCCCGCTAAAATCACGGCTTTGAGGTGGTTACTGAGAAGGAGTTCAGAGATCCGCGTGGGGTCCTGACCCCAGGATCTTTCGATGGATGCCAAGCGTTGGCTCTCGGCGTTTGGATCAGGTTGATCGCCTAGGCACACCGGAAGTTGAAGTTGGGTGGAGGAGTCGAGATTCTCAAAGCGAACCGAGATGGAGCGTGCGAGGTGATTCTTCAGGGCTTGCGGAAGATGGTCCTCCACTTGCCGCAAAAAAGGGTTGATCTGAGTGAGTTGAGAGGGAGTGAGGCCTTTGGGATCGAGTTTCAGAGCAAAGTTCTGGGCGTAAGCCTCAGGGTTGAGGCCGAGCCCCCCCGCAACACACAGAGCCATTAATAATATTCGGGCCCAAAGCATGGGCGACTTCCTATCAAAAACAGAGCATTTTAGTCAACAAATTGCGTCTACCGAGCTATCCGGCTCAAGACTCGGCCCTCACAGAGGGGCGATTTCACTAAAAACACGTTATATCAATAGCTTACATGGAATACGCGAGGTCCTTGACACGGCGCAGCGCTGTTGTTACACCGCTCGGCCAAGTGCAACGAAAGGAAACCCGGTTCATGAAATTTTCTAAACTGCTTCTCTCGCTTCTCGCGGTCAGCGCAGTCTCGGGGACTGTCGCCCGCGCGCATTCTGATTGCTACACCGAGTGCTGGTACGACAGCTGGGGCGGACGCCATTGTCGCACCGACTGCCGCCCTCACCATCATCATCCCGCTCCTCCACCGGTTGTTGTGGTGGATCCAGACAAAAATGATTTGGCAATCTCGGCAAGTATTTTGGCTATTTCAGCGACGACTTTGGCGATGAATGACGACAAAAGGGTGCTGGTGAATGCTGCTGAAGACGCTGCCGCTTATTTTGAGAGCGGTAAGATGTCAGGAACTCTGGCTGCACTTGTTCAGCTGGCTCGTGAAAATGCAGCAAAAGTGGACTCTGATGCTGCGGCAAAGTTGAGCGAGGCCCAGCTTGTTGACGGAATTCTATCCGCTGCAGAGCAGGCTCTTGGACTGAACTAATCGCTTTTACGCGTGTTATAAAAAACGGCGCCATGGGTCACCCCAGGCGCCGTTTTTCTTTTTCAAGCGTTGTCCTAGTTCGGGGTTTGGCCATAGACTCCTCCAAATGAAGCGAATCTATAATTTTAACTCTGGGCCAGCAGTACTCCCCGTGGAGGTTCTTGAGGAAGCGAGTCGTGGAGTTTTGGAACTCGGTCGATCTGGAGTTTCTATTTTAGAAATCGGTCATCGAGGGAAGGACTACGAGGCGATTCACCAGGACGCGCGCGACAGGCTTCTACGATTAATGAATCTTTCTGAGTTGGATTATGAAGTGCTGTTTCTTGGAGGCGGAGCCAGCATGCAGTTTGCCATGGTTCCGCTGAACTTTTTGAGCTCCGACCGAACCGCTGAATACCTTCATACGGGCGAGTGGAGCGGGAAGGCGATGGCAGAGGCGCGAAAATTTGGTGGAGTGCGGGTTGCCGGAAGTTCGGAGGCGGATCGCTTTGATCGACTGCCCATGGAATGGAAATTTTCGCCGGATGCTGCCTATGTGCACATCACCACGAACAATACTATTGAGGGAACTCAATGGAAAGACACCCCAGAAGTGCCGGCAGGAGTGGCCTATTTTGCCGATGCGTCCTCAGACATTTTGGGAGTTGAAAGAGATTATTCGAGATTTGATTTGATCTATGCGGGCGCTCAGAAAAATCTGGGTCCCGCTGGGGTGACCGTGGTGGTGCTGAAGAAATCGTTACTTCCGAAAATCCCAAGCACTATTCCATCAATCTGGAGTTATGCCGTTCACTCAAAAGCCGGAGCTTTATATAATACTCCGCCAGTATTTGCGGTTTATGTCATGGGTTTGAACCTCAAGTGGCTTGAGTCGCAAGGCGGGGTAAGTGAAGTCGTGCAGAGAAATAGCCGAAAAGCGGCCTTAGTTTACGAGGCGCTAGATGCGTTTCCTGGTGTGTACGAGCCTACGGTAAAAGTGAAAGAACATCGCTCGGCGATGAATATTACTTTCAGGCTTTTGGATACTAATCGCGAAGCAGACTTTCTTTCAGGCGCCCAAGCCCTGGGAATGGATGGCCTGAAAGGGCACCGATCTGTAGGCGGATTTCGAGCGAGTCTCTACAACGCTTTCCCTGAGGAGGGCGCACAGGTGCTGGCCGATTATCTTCGACGATTTGCTGGGCGTTAGCGCTTTGATGCCGGAGCAGGCTTTTTTGAGGCTTTTTCAACCTGCTTTTGTTGAACCATCTGATTCATGATTGCGAGAGCTTCGTGACGCAGGTCATTCTCATAAATGAAGCGATAGAAGTTCTCCATGTCAGGATGGTGTCGAAAGTTTTTGAACGAAGCGGACATTTCGCTCGAGCCTGCAGCAGCAAGAGCAGCTGCGTTTCCGCCGCCTCCGCCGCCACTAGCAGCAGCAGCCTCGTCTTCATCAAGGTCTTCATCGCCACCGCCCTCTTCATCTGACTTTGGGGTCGGCGCTGGCTCTTCGGTAGCGGCCTTAACAGAGGCCTTCTTGCCCTTGGTCGGCTTTTCAGGCTTTTCGCTTTTCGCGGCTTTGGTCACGGCAGCTTTCGCAGGAGCGGCTTTCTTTTTGGTCATAGTGTAGATTCTCCTAACTTGGAATCCGGCCCTTCTGCAAGCGGACTCCGGATAGCCCCGTATCGATGGAGTTTATTGTAGAGTGTTTTAATGGTGATACCGAGCTGCTGAGCGGCTCGGGTTTTGTTCCCTTGGCAGACTTCGAGGGTCTTCAAAATATGGCCTTTTTCCACCTCTTCGAGAAGCATGCCCGCAGAATAGCCCTGAGTGAGACCAGGTCCTTGTCCCGCTCCTGGAGTCTCTAGGGGGTCACGGCGAGGTGCGGCATGAGGCATCCGAATGTTAAAGGGGAGGTCCTCAAGTCGAATTTCACTATGCTCAGCCAGAATCTTGAGTCGTTCGATGGTGTTTTGAAGTTCGCGGATGTTGCCAGGCCAGTCGTATTGCTGAAGGGCATCCATTACCCGTGGATCCACTCGACGAATGGCAATGGGTCCTCCAAAGCGCGAGTTTTGAAGAAAATACTGAACCAGCGGAGCAATGTCCTCCTTGCGCTTACGCAGCGGAGGCATTCTTAACGTGATCGTGTTGAGACGATAGTACAGGTCTTCGCGAAAGCGGCCCTCGCGGACTTCTACTTCCAGGTCACGATTGGTGGCGCTGATGACACGAACATTCACCTGGATCGGACGCTTTCCTCCCAGACGATAAAATTCTCCTTCTTGAAGAAAGCGAAGAAGTTTTGCTTGAATCGGAAGGGAGAGCTCGCCAATTTCATCCAAAAAGATGGTTCCGTTATCTGCTGTTTCGCACAGGCCCATCTTTTGAGTGAGTGCTCCTGTAAATGATCCTTTTTCGTGACCAAAAAGCTCGCTCTCGAGTAGAGATTCTTGGAGAGCGCCGCAGTTGACCACGACATACGGTTGATCCGCCCGGTCACTTTGAAAGTGAAGTTTTCGGGCGATTAGCTCTTTTCCGGTACCACTTTCGCCCTGAATGAGGACGGTTGCGGATGTTGGTGCGATCTTATCGACCATCGTCAAAAGACTTGAAAGAGCTGCGCTTTTTCCGATGATTTCAAAGGATTTTTGGTCGTACTGAACGAGGCTCTTCAGCGCCTTGTTCTCTTTCTGCAGCATTCTTTGCTGTTCTAAGATGCGCTCGTGGGCATGCCTAAGTTCGAGAGTTTTTTCTTCAACAGCGGACTGAAGTTTTTTATTAAAGCTTCGGGCGTCGGCATATAATCTTCGGTTAGTCATCGCCACAGCAACCTGTGCAGCCACCGCCTGGAGAGTGATCACGTCATCATCATCAAAGGCATTCAGTTCATCGCTCTCGACATTCAAAACAGCGATGAGTTGACCTTCCTTCAGAATCGGCACAGTCAATTCCGATTGAGTCTGAATTTGAAGGGAGAGGTCTGTGTAGTTCGGGTCTTGTGAAATATCGTTCGTGAGATAGCTCTTCTTGGTTCGAATGACCTGGCCCACGATTCCTACGACGCCGCCAGCTTCAGAGGATTGAAGCAAATGCCCCATCTTTAAGTGATGTTGATAGGCACCTGCTTGGGCCTCCAGTCGAGCGTCTTGCTCGCTATCGACACTCCAGATCTGGATCGCAAAGTATGAAAATTTTGACTGAACGAGATTGATGACTTCCTGGTAAAAATTTTCACTCTCCAGGAGACCCTGTAAATTTGTCGAGAGCTCGTTCAGGAGTCGAAGTCGGATGGCCTGCTTCTCAAGGGATGAAACGTCAGTTCGCATAGTTTTACCGGCCCGCACCCTATCTTTTTTACAGGGTCGAGGCCAGCAAAAACGACGCAACGCGTTACTTTTTACCGGTTAGATTGTAAGTATATGAAATAAAACGGTTTTAAATTAGACCGCTTCAAGAATCATGACGCTTCCAAGGCCCCCAGCCGCACAAATGGAGATTAATCCCAGGTTTTTTTGGCGACCGCGAAGTTCATGCAGGGTCTGAAGTACCAGACGGCCCCCGGTAGCCCCAAAAGGGTGTCCTAGAGGAATCGAGCCCCCATTCACATTGAGCTTGGAGAGGTCCATCGAACCAATAGCACCCGAGAGCCCGAGCTTGTCGCGGCCGTACTCTGGACTCTCGATGGCTCGAACGGTGCTGAGAACTTGTGCTGCAAAGGCCTCGTGAATTTCGAATAAATCGATATCCTTCCACGAGATCCCGGCAGATTTGAGCGCACGAGGAATCGCAAACACCGGACCAATCAGCAGCGGCTCTTTTTTAAGATCAACGCCCGCTGCTGCATATCCTCGAATGACCCCCAGGGGCTTAAGACCCAGTTCGCGTGCTTTCGATTCTTTCATCAGCAACACGCAGGACGCTCCGTCGGTGAGCGGGCTCGAGTTGCCCGCGCTAATCGTTCCGTCTTTGTAAAAAACGGGGCGAAGTCCCGAAATTTTCTCCACCGAGGTATCGGCGCGCACATCGGTGTCACGATCCACGATCTTACCCTCAGGGGTGGCCACCGGAGTGACGTGGGATTGATAAAATCCACGTTCCCACGCAGCGGCAGCCTTTTTATGGCTTTCTACTGCGAATTCGTCCTGTTCTTTTCGTCCCACGCCAAAGATTCGGGCCATGAGATCAGCAGATTGTCCCATACTCAGGCCCGTTGTGGGTTCATTGATTCCAGGGGCCATCGGAGCAAGAAGCGAGGGTGAAAATTTCGATAAAAGAGCCAGCCTCTGACCCGTGGTCTTGGCCTTCGCAAGATCTTGAAAGTAGTTTGTTGCCTTCAGGCTAAAAAGAGCGCGAACCGAGCTAATCGACTCGACCCCACCCGCAAGTCCGATGTCGATCTGGCCCGAGAGAATCTTGGCTGCGATCCCAGCCACGGCTTCTGCCGAGGAGGCGCAGTAGCGGTTAACCGTGGTGCACGGGATGGCAGGCGGAAGGCCAGAGTCGAATAGCGCTTCGCGTGAAGTGTTTGAGCCCTCAGCCGGAGCACTGACGATTCCAAAGTACATTTCGTCGATCATTTTAGGGTCAATGCCTGAACGAGCTACGGTTTCTCGGACTGCAATCCCTCCGAGCATCGCTGCGGGCATATTCTGATAGACAGTCCGGGCTCGAACAAACGGGGTACGAGCGCCGGAGACGACAACAATACGGTCAGTGTGCTGTGACATGCTTTTTGAGTGTACCTCTCTTTCAAGCGATCACAAGAACTGGTATTCCCGAGAAAATGGGTGTGCCTTTTTTTCTTCGCATTGTCATGGCTGTGGCGCTGGCTTATCTGCCTTTTGCCGGGTGGATGAGTGTGCCGTGGACGGGTGATCAAAAGGTGTATCTCAGTACCGCCATTGAAATGGAGCAGCAGCGAAGCTTACTTGTGCCCTATCTGTTTGGTGAGCCCAGCTATTACAAGCCTCCATTGCAATACTGGTCGACCCTTGCTGGATTTCGATCCTTCGGATTCTCTCTTTGGGGGGCTTTTGTCCCATCGGTTTTGGCAACCCTGGTTGCTGCCCTAGCCATTGCATCCATTGCGAGAAGATTATTCCCAAGCAATGACAGCGACGCTCCGCGGGTAGCCTCTCGTGCTGCACTTTGGTTTTTGGGCTGTTTAGGGACAGCGACCTTTGGAGTTGCCGCACAAATGGAAATTTACTTGGTGGCGCTAGGTTTTACGGCATGGGCCTTGGCATTATCCTATTTGGATCAGTCGCCTCGAAGTCGGTTTAAAAAACCTTGGGCCCTTTACGGAGCGTATTTAACAGTCGGTGCTTTGGCTTGGGTCAAAAGTCCCCTCTACTCGGTTCTTTGGGTTTTTGGTTACGTTGTCCTTTTGATTTTTCGTCGAGAGTGGCGTGAGTTTCGAAACTTGCACTTTTATTTGGCCTTAACGTTTGGGTCCCTGTTGGGAGCGTCTTGGTATTTAGCGATTCTTGAAGTGGATCGAGAGCGTTTTGTGAGCGATTACATCTTACGCGAAACCCTTTCCAAGCAATCTGGAAACGCAGGCACCCCGATTGATCTTTGGCTTGCTCTTCTTGGGTTCTCGATTCCATTTGTACTATTGGCGGTGGGCGCGCTGGTGTCATCGACCCTCAAGTCGTCTCGAGCTTCTTTTCGTCGGCTCTTATTTTTTGCATTTTCAGCTGGGTTTCCAGCAGCATTTTTTTTCACCATCT
>JAGWZD010000065.1 GCA_018968995.1 Bdellovibrionales bacterium | reverse complement strand
CAATTCTGGGGGTCCAGTGGCTCGATGTGTTCTCAGGACGTTTTCGTGAAGGGGACATCACGATTTGTGATGGTGTGATCGTTGGCACTGAATCGGGACTTCCATCCAAAAGAAAAATCCAAGGAAAAGGAAAATGGCTAGTCCCTGGATTTATTGATGCCCATGTTCATGTGGAAAGCTCCATGATGACGCCCGTGAACTTTAGCGCTTCGGTGCTGAAGTGTGGAACGACCTCCGCAATTTGCGATCCGCATGAGCTCGCCAATGTTCGCGGGGTTTCTGGTATCGACTATTTTCTTAAAGCTGCCGAAGTCTCTGAAATGGATCTTCGAGTGATGCTGAGTTCCTGTGTTCCGGCAACTCATATGGAAACTAACGGCGGAGGCGTGATTGGAGCTAAAGAGCTTCTGCCCTTCATTCACCACCCGAAGGCGCTTGGCCTTGCAGAAGTCATGAACGTTCCCGGGGTGCTTTTGAATGACCCCTCTGTGCATGAGAAGCTCGAAGCGTTCTTAGATCTCGGAAAGCCTATTGATGGGCATAGCCCCATGCTCCGTGGGAAGGCTCTGTCGGCGTATGCGGCTGCCTGTATTACGAGCTGTCATGAATCCTCGGAACTCGATGAGGCTGAAGAGAAGCTTCAAAAAGGGATTGCCGTCTGGATTCGTGAGGGAAGTGTGGCCAAGGATCTCGAGAGGCTCATTCCTCTTCTGAACATGGCGACTTCAAGCACCTTAGGATTTTGTACGGATGATCGCAATCCTCTCGATATCGCTACGGAGGGGCATATTGATTATTTGATTCGCCAAGCGATTCGCCACGGGGTTGCACCAGAAGTCGCCTTTCGAGCCGCCTCTTGGAGTGTGGCTCGTCATTATGGCCTAGATCGGGGCTTGAACCGTGTGGGAGCTATTGCCCCTGGTTACCGGGGTGATTTGGTCCTCTTAAATGACTTAAAGAATTGCGCGATCGCCGAAGTTTTTTCACGTGGGCGAGTGGTGTCGGAGCTTCAGGCAAAAGGAGCATCGCTAGGTTCTTTTGAAAACTCGATTCGAACGGTGGCTCCCGATCAATCCGAGCTGATGGGTCCCTCAGGCAATGTTCATGTCATCCACGTCATGGAAGGAAAAATCATTACCGGAAGATCGGTGCAGAGCGCAGACGCTCCGGGAGTTTCCAGGTTGTCTGTTCTTGAGCGGTACGGGCAAGGACAAAAGCCCGCAAATGGATATGTTCACGGGTTTGGAACGCTTCGTGGAGCCATCGCCTCAAGCGTTGGGCATGATAGCCACAATCTGATTGCCGTAGGTCAGGACCCTGCCGAGATGAAAGTGGCTATGCAGGCGCTGATCGACTGTGGAGGTGGATTTTGCGTGGTTTCTCAGGGGAAAGTTGCTGAGCTTTTGCCACTTCCTCTGGGAGGACTCATGTCAGAGCGAAGCCCAAGCGAACTAAAAGACGCTTTGGTGAAGCTGAAGGCCGCTAGTCGTTCGATTGGTTGTGAGGTTCATGAGCCGTTTTTACAGCTCGCGTTTTTAAGTCTGCCCGTTATCCCCTCGCTCAAGCTCACGGACCGAGGACTGGTGGACGTGGATCAGTTCAAAATCATTGATGTGAGAGCGGGCTAAATAAAAAACGGCCCGGGAGGGGGGCTCCCGGGCCGCGTTGTCACAGCTTTCTAAGGTCAGGCTTGGTCTTAGAAAAGCGTCTTGAGGGTATCTGCCCAACCCGTACGCTGGCTGAATTTCAATCCGCTATAGCGAGCGGAGTACTGTTGATACGCAAAGGTGCTCGAGGGAATCCAGATCGAGACGCCTGTGGCATCGGCATGGTCCTGAGAGGTTCCACTGGCGACCACATACTCCGAAAGAGATCGACCTAGGTCACTCAGAACCGAGGGGTCCATTCCTTTCAGCCTCGCTCCGTTGAGCTTTTTCACGAAATCTCCGGCATCCACATAGTCTCGATAATAAAACGAATGCGAGTCTTCGACGACTCTCAGAATGCGCTGTCGTTCCGACGTTGGCATCGCCCGAATGGCGGCCCCAAGGGCTTTAATCGAACTCTCTACCACGGGGAGCTTCTCGAGATTCACTGCCGAAAGGGTGAGGCCGTCGGCTGAGCTGCCGTATCCATCGAGGTAGGAGGCAACCAGGATCTTCCCAAGTCCTCCGCCATCCACGGTGGGGCGAGCAGTCCACTCAGCTAAAAGCCGATCGTAATGCCATCCATCTCCTGGCTCGAGTTCCTGCGATCCTGCGAAAAACCTCACGGAGTCGCTCATCTCTGCAGCGACTTCGGCCATACCCATGAGGCAGGCGTCACTTCCGTAGAGTTCAATCTTCTTTCCGATCGCAGCCGAAGCTTCTGACATCGCTTGGCCTAGCTGTTCGGTGGTGATGACGTTCCCAGTATTTTCATCATGCGAGATGTCGGTAATCGAGATTCCACCTCGGTTCATCTCTGCGCGTAGGTAGTGCCAGCCACTTCCGTGATTCCAGACATCCACAAAGTACTTTTTCGCGGGATAGTTTTTGGCTCCCCAGCGGATGAACTCGACCAGATTCTTGTAGTCGCCCATGTCCACTGCGGGCATTTCGTCGAGTACCAGGGAGTTCACTGCGTTTGGGTCATTATCTTTAGTGACGAATAAACGGCGAGTCTTTCCATGATCTAAGCTTGCCCATTGGACCACGACATTGATGTCTTTGGTGGAGCCTACTTTTTCCATCTCATTGATATCAGCAGCGCCGAAGGGATCGAGATTGTTATGGCCATTGAGGAAAACCAGGAGCGTCCATTCCTTTTCTTTGGGGCGATCTTCAGTAGATGCCGGGACTGGAGCCGCCAGTGAGATCACCGGAAGCACCAGGGACAACAGAGTTACAGCGAATTTGCGCATTTTGCTCCTCCATGAGTGGCGCATTGAGACGGTTGGTTTTACTTCCGAGAACTCGTTGCCTTCCCTGGCCCCGAAGGTCTCATCATCAATCCCAACCCTCTTTGTGAACTGCCTGTATCCTCCGATTTTAGCACGATTTGTACTCAGGAGAAGGAGCCGATCAGCTTAATATTTTGCCAATCTTTTGACATTAAGTCTTCTAACGGGGTTTTACGGAGTTTATTTTCAGGAACGGACCGAGCGAAAAAAAGCCTGGAGGGATTTCTGCGGTGCATCTGAACCCTCAAACACTTTTCGTAAGGCCAGTAGCTCGCCTTCTGGGATACGGCCGTGAAGTTGATGAAAATCCGAATCATCCCAAAGTAAAAACGAGCGGGCCAAGATCTGCGGATTTCTTCCCGCTCGGCCGATCATTTGTGCAAGGTCAAGAATGCTGTAGGGCACCTGCCAGAGAACGACCCAGCGAAGAGCAGTAAAGTTCATTCCCATTCCAAATGCGGACGTGGCCGATATTCTACGAATGTCTCCGGATCGAATTCTTTTCTCAACTCCAAGCCGTTCTTCGCGGCAAAGTCCGGCATGGTAGGGGCTAACCTGAGATTGGGGCCTAGACCATGCGCCCATCATTCTTGCGATACTGATGGCTTGAGATCTGGTGTTGCTAAAGACGATTCCTGGGCTCTGATTCGTTTCTAAAAATAGTCTCAAAAATTCAGGTCTTCTTGCCCATGGAACTCGCATCCGATTCACTTCAGTGTTGGAAGGCACCGAGAAACTGCCGAGCTCAAAAATTGGGGGAATCAATGATGATTTGAGCTTTGTTCGGGCATCATAAGGAAGTGTTGCCGATAGCCAAAGTGATCGCCGAATATCAAATCGTGAAACCAATGATGGAATGATTGAAAATGAAGGCCGAAAATGACCTCCCCACTGATCGATACAATGACACTCATCTACTACGAGTAGGGTTTCTGAGCTGAGAAAGAGCCCTTTTGTGAGTAGCTCTTGAAGACGTTCTGGTGTGATCACCATTGCTTCAGGAGTTGAAGCGCTATTCGACGTAAACCAATCGACAACTTTGACCCCCACAGCTTCGAGACGTTCACGATGTTGTCGTACCAGTGCTTGAAGGGGTGCCAGGATCAGAGATCTTTGTGAGGGCCTTGGACGGATGTTGAGGGTGTCTGAACTCCGGGCCATCTCTTCGAAAATCCGACTCTTCCCAGATCCCGTCGGAGCAATGCAGATCAGGTGACAAGTGGGATTTTCCCTTAGTATACCAAGAGCTTGTTTTTGAAAGGAGTAAAGAGTCCCTGTACCCATCCGACCGGCTGATGAGCCAGTCTCATACCAAATCTAAGATTTTTCAGCAGTGAGAGCACCCTCGGGTATCTCGGCCTTGTATCGCAGGTAAATGATACCTCCGATTGCTGACCAAAGAATCTGATAAACCACCACGAGGTTGAAAACATTGGCCCCCGTTTTGTAGCCCAAAAGCAGATACAGCCAACTAAAAGCGGCGTGCCCAGTACCGACTCCGGCAGGAGCCAAGGGTAAAGCCGTTGCCAAAAGCCCCAAAGGCGCCAGCGCGTAAAGTCCAGGGAAATTCAGTGCGTGAGTGCCTGGCTCGAGTGCAAGTGTAAACAGAACACAATTAGTGGCTGCGAGAATATGAATCACGCAAGAAATTAGAAGTGAGTAGAGAGCTAGCCAACGATGCCGATGATAATTTCGAACCCCTTCGTAAATTCGGACCACTGAAGCGAACACCCCCACTTTTTTTTGAAGAGTATGAAGGATGAGCAGGGCGGGGTCACTGCGTTCCGGCATGATGAAAAGATAGAGAAAGAAGGCCAGTACTCCGAGACCAGAAAATAAAACGAACCACTGTACTGCCTCAAAAACATGGCTTTCGTGAAGAGGTCCGTAACCTGCGACCATGGCGAGTGCCGACACCAGTACCAGACCTGAAACACCCACGATTCGATCGAACAAAATGCTGCCAAAGGCATGGCCCCTTTTTCCTGGAAACTCCTGAGCGATATAGAAGGCCTTTACCAGATCACCGCTGACCGCTCCCGGTAAGGCAAGGTTGAAAAAGTTTCCTAAAAAGGAAAGCTGGATAGATCGTCCCCAGGAAAGCTGGATGCCTTGACCCATTAGAAGAAGCTTCCAGCGATAAATCCCAAGAAGGGTGCAAATTGAAGAGATACCAAGTGCTGACCAAAGCAGGCCTGGAAACTCCAAGACTCTTGTCATTTCAGATAAGGAAAAAAGGCCCTTTTTCCCCAAAAAATAAAGAAGAAGCGCTACGACAGTGAGCTTCAGCAAAGTTGCTACCGTTGATCGAGCCGCACTTTTTGTCATGGATTACTTATTGCCTTCCCTTGATGAAGTTTTCAAAAATCTTTTTTGCAATTTCAGGGGAGTAAAGTTGCTCACCCTTTCCTGGATGAAGCAGAGGAAACTGAAGCTTCTTTTTTGCGCTGATTGCTAGGGTTCGCTCTCCGGCGTCACAGCCCCTTTCAGGATGAAATTGAATTCCGAAGACGGGCTTTTGGTTTACCGAAAACGCCTGAATCGCGCAGCGTTCTGAGCGAGCAAGTAAAGTGGCCCCTCTGGGAACTTCGCAAACCTCGTCGTAATGCACCGAAAAGCTATGGAATCGCTGTGGCAATCCCTCGAAAAGAGGGCTTGTTCTTCCAGCCTGGGGCAGCTGAATGATCTCAGTCCATCCGATCTCTGGGGTTGCTGATCGTCTGACATTTTTAGGGTGGTTGTCTGATCCAAGAACTCGCGCGATGGCTTGGTGGCCATAGCAAATACCCAGAAGGGGGATGTTCTTGTCTAGAGCAGACCGAATAAAATCATCCAACTTACTAATCCATGGAGACTCTTCTGTAGCAGCCGTTCGCGACCCTGATAGCACAATGCGATCAAAGGCCTTAAGAGAGTGATTTTCTGGCAAATCCTCGTGAGGGGCGCGACGTACAATAATCGTAGTGCCGCCAGAAGAACCGATGGCGTGAACCAAGTCAGCCGATCCCCACGAGTCAGGGTCCAGGGTATTGTCGATGACTAGAACCTTCAATTCGCGTTCTCCTGCTTTTGTTCTAATAGAAAAGCCTGTTTCAAAAACATGCTATAGGCGGCACTGACGGAGATGATGAGTCCCATCCGTCCGTCTAGAAGGCCCATTTTCCAGAAGTAGGTTTCTAGAAATTTTCCAATGGGT
The DNA here is from genome assembly GCA_018968995.1 of Bdellovibrionales bacterium. Taxonomy (GTDB): domain Bacteria; phylum Bdellovibrionota; class UBA1018; order UBA1018; family UBA1018; genus CAIOHW01. The sequence continues at coordinate 2,582 of JAGWZD010000065.1, read as the reverse complement.
TTAAAGATGATGCGAATCATCGAAAACTTTTTCCCCTGCCGACGCATTTCCATGGCGCCCTCTTGCGCGTACCGGAGGTTGGTCTGCACCTGATGAGAAATTGATTTGAAGGTGAAGTGCAAAAGTGGGTTCTGCGCGAACGTCACTAAGCCCTCTCCCCGGAGTTGCTCATGAAGGTAAGGCTCTGTCCATCGAGCCGAAGAACGGTGTCCAACCCGAACGACATAGTTGGGATACCAGCCTCCAAACCGTACCCAGCGGTCGCCAAAAAAATTCTTTCTTGGAATAGAAAGCACTCCGGCTTGAGCTCCGGATCGGCGGGCTTGCTCTTGAGAGTGGATCCACGTACGGATCTCTTGTGAGAGCTCATCGGTAAGGACCTCATCTGCATCCAGATTGAGGACCCAGTCGTTTGAGGCCAAATCCTGAGCTAAATTCTTTTGTTTCCCGAATCCGAGCCACTCCTTTTGGATGACCTTGGCTCCAAGCTTTTGGGCAAGAGCCTGAGTGCCATCAGTACTGCCCGAGTCCACCACTAGAACCTCGTTTGCCCAAGAGGCTGAGCGAATAGACCTCTCGAGTTGATGGGCCTCGTTTCTGGTAATGTAGGTGACGCTCAGGGGCACGGATTCCATGAGTTTTGGCTAGCACAGAGAGACCTTTTTTGGGAGAAGTTGAACACGATGAAAGTGGCTGTAATTGGTACCGGATATGTAGGCCTAGTGGCGGGCGCCTGTTTTGCGGACTCGGGAAACGAGGTCATATGCGTGGATAAGGACGCCTCCAAGGTAGCCGCCCTACGTCAGGGGACTATTCCTATCTACGAACCAGGACTCGAGGATCTCGTGAAGCGGGGGGTGGCTGAGCATCGCCTCTCCTTCACCACGGATTCGGCTGCCGCAGTTCAAGACGCAGAGGTCATCTTTATGGCCGTGGGAACTCCTAGCCGTCCTGATGGGCAGCCCGATCTCCAGTATTTAGAGGCGGCCTCCCGTGAAGTGGGTCGGGGCATTAGGGGCTATAAAGTGATTGTGAATAAGTCGACTGTTCCCATTGGGGCCCACCTAAAGGTCGCCGAATGGATCGCGGCGGAGACCAGCGAGAAAGTCGACGTCGTCAGTAATCCAGAATTCCTCAAAGAGGGCTCTGCTATTGATGACTTTCTCAAGCCCGATCGTGTGGTCATTGGAACTAGCAGCGACGCGGCTTTTGAGAAAATGTCTTTGCTCTACGGTCCTTTCGTGAGGCAGGGAAACCCAATTCTTCGCATGGATCCGGTATCGGCTGAGATGACCAAATATGCTTGTAACTCTTTCCTAGCGACTCGAATTAGTTTCATGAATGAGTTGTCGGTGCTTTGTGATCGAGTTGGCGGAGATATTGAGCTCGTTCGAAAAGGGATGAGTACTGACGTTCGGATCGGTAAACATTTTCTTTACGCCGGGGTCGGCTACGGTGGCTCTTGTTTTCCGAAGGACATCGCTGCTTTGGTGACCACTGGACGTAGTAATGACGTCAAAATGGGAATCATTGAGGCTGCTCAAGATGCTAATTTGCGTCAGAGGCAGGTTTTTCTGGAAAAAGTCCTAGCCGCCTTTGATGGAGATCTTTCAGGAAAGACGTTTGCCCTTTGGGGACTGGCTTTCAAGCCCAACACCGACGACCTCCGTGAGGCACCAGCGCTGACCTTGATTGAGATGATTGAATCTCAAGGGGGAAGCGTTCGTCTTTTTGATCCGGTTGCTATGGAGCATTGCAGAAAGCTTTTGCCACCTACGAAAACTAGGAAGTACTGCGAGTCTTCTTACGATGCCTTAGCCGGATCTGATGCCCTACTACTGGTAACGGAGTGGAATGAGTTTCGTACGCCCGATTGGAACAGGGTGAAGTCTATTCTTATTCGTCCGTGGGTTTTCGATGGCAGAAACCTTTACGATCCAGCGTGGATGAAAAAGCAGGGATTCCGTTATTGGGGAATCGGTCGAGCTTAATCAGGCGCTGTTTAGCGTCCTTTTATTTCGAAATAAGCTTATAGCTTCGATACTCAAACAGGCGAATTCCAGAGAGTTTTTCAAAGAGATCTAGCGGGATTTTGGTCAGGTCTTTTTTTTCAAAAACGAGTGGGGAATTCTCGAAATCCCAGTTCCAGTTTTTGTCAGAGATTCTTCTCTGCATGCACTTGGGATGTGTTTCTGAAAACGGCTGTAAGCCCCAAATTCTCTTATAGCGGTAGTTATCTCCTGTGTACGGAGTGCCATCTGCCCCTAGCGATTCGGCTCCATGATAGAGCGTGTCCATAAATCCTGTTTTTGCTTTCATGGCGTCAGGAGTTCTAACCCAGCCGTAGTGAAAAATTCGTGCATTCGCCAAAATAACATTGGGTTTTCGGCCATCGGCGAAGCGAAAGCTTTGAGCGTCTCCGATACTCTTTGCACCAGAACTACGTTTGATGGCTCGAACCTCTCGGCGATAGGCGCCACGAGAGTTCTTGACGATGTCATAGCTTCCATAAAAGTGACGATAATCAAAGAGCAGGCCATCCACTTTGGGATTATTAAGACCGTCACGCATTGCTGCAATAA
>JAGWZD010000064.1 GCA_018968995.1 Bdellovibrionales bacterium | reverse complement strand
TCCCTGCTAAAACATCACCGCTACCGGCAGTGGCCATTCCATCATTGGGGTAATGGTTGAGGTACAAAACCTCATCGGGCGATGAAATCAATGTTGCTGCACCCTTGAGAAGAACGATCGAGTGGGTTTTCGAAACAGCGGCCTTCAGGGCTTGAATGGGGTCTTCAACAACAGATTCTTTGCTCACTTCAAGAAGTCGGGCCATTTCTCCGGGATGCGGCGTTAACACTGTAGGGTGTTTTCTGGCGACCAAATAGTCATAGAGCTTGTGATCGGCGACGATATTCAGCGCATCAGCATCAAGTACAACTGGGCCTTGAAATCCACCCAGAACTTCTTGCACGATTCGTTTTCCTCCGGGATGCGCTCCAAGACCTGGACCAATCACCACACAACTGTAGTTCGCAAAGAACTTGCGATAGCTTTCAATCTCCTTTTGATCTGATGGAAGCGCTACCGACATGGTCTCGTCTGGGAGCTTGATCATCAGTGTATCTAGACAATCTTCCCATGTGGCGACGGTGACCAGTCCTGTCCCCATCCGATGGCAGGCTCTAGCCGCCATACTGATGGCACCAACTCTACCTCGGCTTCCGCCAATCAGTAGTGTATGCCCGAAAGAGTTCTTGTGACCGTAACGATCGCGCTGTTGAATCAGTTCGGCCATTCTGCCCGGCATGAGAAGAAATTTATCTCCCTCTTTACGAAAGCGAGGAGGAAGGGAGATGTCGACGTTAACCAGTTTTCCGCGCTTACTGGCTCCAGGCGGAAGGAAATGCCCGAGTTTTGGAAATCCAAAAGAGACAGTGAGAGTCGCTTGTATGGCGGCCCCATGAATCGAACCGCTATTTCCACTCACCCCGGTTGGAATATCCAGGGCCACTACTTCATCCACGTTTTCGTTAATCAGCCGTACAACATCATAAAATATCCCCTCAATATCGCCCTTAAGGCCTGTGCCGAGGATACCATCCACTGCGGTAAAGGGTCCGTTAGTCGTGCGGAAAAACTCTTCTAGCTCACCGACTCCCTCAATCGGAGTCAGTTTAGCTTTCATTTTCTTGAGGATCTCAAAATTTCGAGCGGTAGCACCCCGATACTGCGAGCCATTGTCGAGATGAAAGACCCGCACCCGACGCTCTAGAGACATCAGCCTTCGAGCGACAACAAATGCATCTCCTGCGTTATTGCCTTTACCAGCAAAAACTAGAATCTCTGATCGATCACCAGCATGCGGTAAATTCTCGAGTAAAATTTGGGCGGCCGCACGACCAGCGTTTTCCATCAGAAGAACGGCATCAATACCATAGTCCTGTTCGGAGATACGGTCTAGTTCGCGCATCTCCTCAGCCGTACAGACGCGTATGGGAATTTGAGAATGGTGGTGTAGCGACATAGGAATAGTGTGCAGCAGTCCGCCAGCAACCTCAAGGTGCTAGGATGGCCGATTTCATCTCACGGACGGCGCGAGATAAGCCTACCATCGCAGCACGGCAAACAATCGCGTGCCCGATATTATACTCTCGAATCATCGGTGCACCATTGTTTGTCAGGGCAGCCACAGCACGAACGTTTTCGTAGTCAAAACCGTGACCGGCATGAACCAGTATCCCACTCTCGATTCCCGCTCTAGCGGCGTCTTCGATGCGCTTTAATTGCTGAGAAACTCGCTTCTGGCCCGCCGAGCTGCTTGCGCCTTTGCGCTGTGTTTCGAGACAGTATCTGCCGGTGTGAAGCTCTACAGCATCGGCCCCCCACTTTTGGCTGATTCGGACCGCCTTAATTGTGGGCTCAATAAAAAGGCTAACGTGTATCCCAGAGCTCTTTAGCCCTTCGATCGCCCGTCGAATACGTCTCTCGTTTTTATCTAGAGCTAGGCCCCCCTCTGTCGTCAACTCGAGCCGTTTTTCAGGTACCAAACAAGCCCACTCGGGCTTTGTCTTTCTGGCGATTTTTAACATCTCATCATTCGCCGCCATTTCGAAATTGAGGCGAGCTCGAAGAGGGTTTCCCAGAAGCGCCCGTATCTCACGGACATCGGAGTCCTGAATATGTCGCCTGTCCTCTCTTAAGTGGATCGTAATTTGATCTGCACCGCCCTCAACCGCTAAACGGGTGGTCTCTGTGATGCTCGGATAAGGGGTGCCACGAAGCTGCCTCAAAGTGGCAATGTGATCGATATTTACACCAAGTTGAGGAAGGTTATATTCAACAGATCTCATTTGTGTTCACCCCAGAGCGGAACGAACTTCTGCCGCGAGAGCTAAGGCAATCGTTCGAATTTTAGATTCCGATTCTCCCTCTACTAAAATACGGCAGAGCGGCTCTGTACCAGAAAAACGGACAAAGACTCTACCTCGCCCTGCGAGTTGGCTTTCCGCGGATTGAATGGCTTTCGCTACTCCCGGCAGGTTTTCAAGTTTTTCCTTACGGCTGATTCTCACGTCTTCCCGAACCTGAGGAAACAATCGAATAGCTTTTTTCAGTTCAGAGAGTTTCTTCCCAGTGCGTTTCATGGCCTCTAGCACCTTTAGTGCCGCTACGATTCCGTCACCAGTCGTGGACTGGTCTAGAAAGATGATATGGCCTGACTGCTCTCCCCCAAGGTTAAACCCATTGCGTCTCATTGTATCAACCACATAACGATCACCCACTTGAGCGCGAACCATCGCGATACCTTGCTCTTTTAGTGTGAGCTCAAGTCCTAAATTAGACATCGGAGTCGTGACCACTGTGTTATGTGACAAAGACCCCTCTGCGCTCATTCGTAAGGCTAAAATTCCGATGATTTGATCGCCATCGACAATTTCACCGTTCTCATCACAAAGAATGCAGCGATCTCCATCTCCGTCCAAAGCTATTCCGATATCTGCTCTAAACTGGATAGCCTGAGCAGCCATGCCCTCAGGGTGTAAGGCTCCACATTGATCGTTGATGTTAAGACCGTTAGGCGAAACGCCAGACTTGATGACCTCAGCCCCTAGCTCTTCAAAAACCAGAGGGGCAACCTTATAAGCGGCACCGTTTGCACAGTCTAAAGCGATTCGCATGCCCATGAGGTCTAGATCCCGAGAAAACAAGGTCTTGAGGAAAACTACATAGCGGTTGTGAATGTCGTCTAGGCGAAATGCCTTTCCAACAAGATCTCCCGTGGGCCGTAGCGAGTCGATTTCCTTGGTCAAAACGAGACGCTCAATTTCTTGTTCTAGTTCATCTGGCAGCTTGTACCCGTCGGCGCTAAAAATTTTTATACCGTTATCAAAGTAAGGATTATGAGAGGCTGAAATCATAATTCCAGCGTCCGCTCTCATGCTTTGAGTGACAAAAGCCACCCCTGGTGTCGATAGGGGTCCGATAAGAATCACATCTGCCCCCATCGAGCAGATCCCAGAGGCTAAGGCTTGCTCGATCATGTACCCCGAGAGGCGGGTATCTTTCCCGACGACAATTTTCGCGCGTCGAATCGGCTTGCTTGACTCTAGAGGTTTAAGTCCGATCGGAAGTGAGCTCCGTTGCGTGGTGATGGGATGGTCGCGAAGGACATGAGAAACCGCACGACCCACGGCCATCGCCACTTCTCCGGTCATGGGATATTGATTCGCAAGCCCTCGAATACCATCAGTTCCAAATAACCGTTCAGACATAGAGTTTGTCTCGCATGGATGTCGAAGTCAGTACAACGTCAAATTCACTTGTTCTGGTACCGTTCTAACAATGGTGACATCAGGAGGCAGAACAATCGTTGGAGAAACTGTGTAGGTGCCCCTTGCCTTGCCTTTCATATCGACCATTGCAAAGACCTTGCTTCGATTGAGGCGCTTGAGGTCAGCGGGTCTCGCGAATACTAGCGCTGAGATCACTTTGGGCTCAATCCTCGCCTTAAAATCCGCGAGTACCCGAATCTCAATATTTTTGATTTTATAGTTTGCCCCATACCCTTCTAACTCGACCCGAACCTTAGGTAACGCACCTTCAATCTGAACCCCGAGGCGTGGCAGATCAAATTTTAGATCTTGTTCTAAACTTGCCGAAAGCTCACTGAGATTCACAGGTACACTAGGAAGCTCAGTGAGAGAGCTGACTTTCGAATCAGGTCCCTTTACAGTGACTTTATCAGGGAAAGCCTTAATGGACTTTAATTCAAGGCCGTTCGGAAGCTTTCCCTCAGTGAGCACTTTGATAGAAAGCTCACGTTTTTTTAATTCCTCAAGCTTGATCAAGACGGACGCTGGATTGACGGATAAGACGCGAACCCCAATCGGCAGTCGGATATGATCTGAGAAAAAGCGGTAGGTAACTAAGCCGGGCTTACTTCCAATCAGGTTCACTCGAATCGGAGGTTCACGCCTATCCGACACAGCGCGAAGAAACGCTTTTGGGCCAGAGAGGCGAAAGACAACTCGTTCTGGCATTTCATTTGCGACAACAAGCTCGGGCGGAGCCAGAATCTCAAGAGGCACTTCCTTGCTGACGTCGACATTCCTGGACCCCAAAACAACCACCCATAAAATAACAGCGACCAGAATAGAGACAAGCTTGGTGCCAAGATTCAAGGTGACCGCACTCTTCAGCCTTTCGCTCAGCTTATCCATGAGGCCCTTTCTCTGCCTTATCTCGGGCATTTCGAGACAACCCAAAGATCGCCGCTAAATTTGCCAAGCGTTTAGGTAGAGGTCTATTCGTCCGCGAGATATTCAAGAGGGCGGTTAGGCTTCGTGAAAGCTCTTCTTCGGATAAGTCGGTCATTAGTCGACCGTTTTTCACTAAGTGGGCCTCGCCGGCCTCCTCTGACACCAACACGACGATGGCATCAGTGTCTTCAGTAATCCCAAGAGCGGCTCTATGGCGGGTTCCAAATCGTTTATCGATATTGGGATCTTTTGATAGCGGCAAGAAGCATCCCGCAGCGGCAATCTTGCTGTTGGTAATGATTACCGCACCATCATGTAACGGAGAGGCGTTGTTGAAGATGGAATAAAGAAGTTCGGAATTCACCCGCGCCTCGATTCGAGACCCCGTGTCCAAGAAGTTTTTCAGCCCCGTCTCACGCTCAATAACAATCAGTGCGCCAACTCGGTCATGGGCCAGCTGAGAAGCCGCTCGAGCTACCTCGTCAACCATCGCACGCTCCTCCTCAGAAGAGGTGCTGGCGAAAAACGGATTTTTTCCCACATGAGTTAGTGCTTTACGAAGGTCGTCCTGAAACAGCACCACTACGATCAGAATCAGATAATCAAAAAAATACGAGAGTACCCAGTGAGTAGTAAACAATTCAAAGGTGGACGAAACAAAAAAGCCGATGCCCAGGATTCCAAGTCCAGTCAGCATCTGCATCGCACGTGTGCCTTTAATTAAGAGCACCAAGCGATACACCAGAAAAGCCACGATAGTGATATCGAGCAAATCGCTGGGCCGAAAACTAGAAGTCAGCTGTCCTAGAGTTTCTCCCACCGCGGGGCCTTTCTTAGGGGGTTTTTAAGCTGGAAATGGGGCCGGAGCCGCTCCAGGGGTTTCGTTACCTTCTGTCACTGAAGAGGGCGGAGTATCTCCGTCTGCCTCAGCTACAGGGGTTTTTCTTACGATTCGCTCACCACGAATGACTTGATTAATCTCTTCGCCATCCAATGTCTCGTGCTCGAGTAGCGCTTCTGACAGGCTATGAAGAATCGGAAGATTAGTCGTCAGAATGTCTCGGGCTCTTTTGTAGTTTCTTTCGACGATATCGCGGATCTCTCGGTCGATAGTTTGGGCTGTTTGTTCTGAGTAGTCTCGATGTTGACTAATTTCGCGACCTAAAAAGATCTGTTCTTCTTTTTGGCCAAACATCATGGGCCCTAAAACGTCGCTCATTCCCCACTCGCAAACCATCTTACGAGCGATCTCTGTCGCGCGCTCGATGTCGTTTCCTGCGCCTGTGGTCTTTTGCTTCAATACAATTTCTTCTGCAATTCGTCCGCCCATGAGGAAGGCAATATTATTCTCTGCCTTATCCTTCGAAAGACTCACACTATCTTCATTAGGAAGAGTTTGGGTTAAGCCAAGAGCCCGACCTCTTGGGATGATGGTCACCTTATGGATGGGATCAATCCCAGGAATGAACTTACCAACAATCGTGTGACCCGCCTCGTGATAGGCAGTAGTTCGTCGGTCGGCTTCAGTGAGCACCATACTTCGACGCTCGGAGCCCATTAGTACCTTATCTTTGGCGTTCTCAAAGTCTCTCATTTCGAGAACCTTCTTGTTCGCTCGAGCAGCCATGAGTGCTGCTTCATTGACCAGATTTTCTAAATCTGCTCCCGAAAATCCGGGTGTGCCACGAGCGATGACTGCCATGTCTACACCGGCAGCGAGAGGGGTTTTTTTCGTATGAACGTTCAGGATTTGCTCTCGACCGCGAAGGTCTGGTGCCGGAACCACCACACGCCGATCAAATCGTCCTGGTCTAAGCAGGGCTGGGTCTAAAACATCCGGACGGTTGGTAGCCGCAATCAAAATCACGCCTTCGTTTGACTCAAAGCCGTCCATCTCTACCAGCAGTTGATTGAGAGTTTGTTCACGCTCGTCGTGTCCACCCCCCAGTCCAGCTCCGCGATGCCGTCCGACGGCATCGATTTCATCAATAAAAATGATACAAGGCGCATGCTTCTTACCTTGTTCAAATAGGTCGCGAACCCGTGAGGCGCCGACACCGACGAACATCTCCACAAAGTCCGAACCCGAGATCGAAAAAAATGGAACTCCCGCTTCGCCAGCGATGGCCTTGGCCAATAGCGTTTTACCTGTGCCTGGCGAGCCCATCAGCAGGACTCCTTTCGGGATACGTCCACCTAAGCGAGTAAACTTTTTCGGGTCCTTCAGGAAGTCGATGATTTCCTCAAGCTCCTGTTTAGCCTCCTCTACTCCAGCAACATCCTTGAAGGTGACCTTGTTGGTTGATTCTGTCAGCAGGCGAGCTTTGCTTTTGCCAAAGGACAGGGCTTTACCTCCGCCCACTTGGATCTGTCGCATGAACAAGAAAAAGAAAACAAAGAGCAGTAACATCGGGAACCACGAGATGAGGGCTTGCTGCCAGACTGGGGTTTTCTCCTGGCGTTCGTAGTTCGGAATAATATTGTTCTTTTCCAGTATCTCAAAAACCTTCGAGTTCGAGGTGTCCCCCACGGTCTCAAAGAATTTTCGGCCGTCTGATTGCGCCTCTTTGTAGGACCCCACGATCAGGTTGTCCGCTTTAAACGTGACGTCGCCCACCTTGCCGTCTTTTAGCAGCTGAACGAACTCGCTGAACTTTATCTCGCGCCGAGACTTATTTCCCTGGTCAAAGACTTTGAAAAGACTGGTGAATAACAGTATTAGCACCAGCCACAATGCGATCGTTTTATGGGAAGATTTCATAACGCTAATCCCTTCATGGGGCACTCGTCTCTGAGGCCTCAAGCAGAGTAACAGATGCAGATTTAAACATCAATTTGACGGCGTTTAGGTTTTGCTCGGCCCTTTTCGGAACGGCCGACTGAAGCTTGGCCCTGTTCAATGACAATTCTTGGGCCCTGACACCCTGAGGCGGATTCGAGCTGAACCCTCCAACCCTTTTCCAAATCTATAGAGCTCAGAACGCGGCGCCGAGAGTCCAACTTCCCCTCTTTCTGGACGCGAATCACCAGCTCGAGCCAGGCGTCAATTTGCTCCATGTGGACCCGCCGAACTCGAACTCCAGCTCGGCCAAACCAAGCTGGAATCAGGTATCCCAGGCCCGATTGGGCCCCCTGAGACGCGGGCCTCTCGGGTATGCTGGCGGAGGAATACCTGAGTAGATGGGCCCGCCATTGAGGAAAAAGGACATTGAGTGAAGGAATCAGTTCTGTTCTTAAGCCTCCACGTAAGAACTGAGGGTCGTGATTGGTTCGGTCCTCGCACCAACCCACCCCTTCCTCCAAAAGAAACTCTCGGAGCTCTGATTTGAACGTCCCTAAAAAGGGGCGAATCTCATTCCCTTCCCGAAAAAGAATCCCGGCCCCATGAGTCTCCGCAGCACCAGTAAAAACGCGCCATAAAAGCGTCTCGCAAAGCTCATCGGCCTGATGGCCAGTAAGAACAAGACCCTCAGGCCCAGCGAGTTCCCGATAGATTTTTTTTCGTTCGATGCGCGCCCACTCCTCACTCGAGCGGCCCCGTGGTTTAGCGCTTGGATCAAGCGTTTTAAGAATCAGTGGGATCTTGAGTGACTCGGCAAGTTCAGCCACAAAGCGAGCATCCGAAGCACTCTCGGCACCGCGCCACTGATGATTGATATGCAGCAGGCGAGACCTCTGGGAGATCTTGGCTCCATATCGTGCGAAAAGTACTGCTAGCGCTGTGGAATCGACACCGCCGGAAACCGCGATGAGGATATGCGAACCTAAAGGAGCTTGTAGCGGAAGCGCCACCTTTTCTTGTCGAAGCCTTCGAATCACTTCTCGGACAAGTCTACCCCCTGCTTGTTTCGGAATCCGGGGAGACTTTGCTTGACCTGTTCCCTGCTCTATTCTAGGTTTGCCGCTCGTTTTCATAGTAAGGTCGGCTGGGTAGCTCAGATGGTTAGAGCGGCGGATTCATAACCCGCAGGTCGGCGGTTCGATCCCGCCCTCAGCCACCACTTCAAATCTTCAAAATCACTCAACAATTCGGAATCAGCCAAAGCCGCGGGGTCAACCGTTTGGTCGCTGCGTAGCAATGGCGTAACAAATCCGACCC
>JAGWZD010000063.1 GCA_018968995.1 Bdellovibrionales bacterium | reverse complement strand
GACTTCGACTTCAGCGATAATTCCCTTGATGATGTCGATCGCATTTTGAGCTGCAGTGCCATCGGCAGAAGCAATGTGAATCTTGCCGCTGTCTTCGATGTCAATCTTACATCCGGTTCGAGCCACGATGTCCTTGATGACCTTGCCACCCGAGCCAATGACTTCGCGGATCTTATCAACTGGAACCGTGATTGTCGTGATTCGTGGAGCGTACTTGCTGAGCTCAGCTCGTGGGGCCTCAATCGCTTTAGCCATTTGGCTAAGGATGTGGAGTCGGCCTTCATGAGCTTGCGCCAGAGCAGTGCGCATGATGGCTTCGTCAACGCCCTCAATTTTGATGTCCATTTGGATTCCGGTCACGCCATCTTTGGTTCCGGCTACTTTGAAATCCATATCCCCGAGGTGATCTTCATCACCTAAGATGTCAGAAAGAACCGCTACACGGCTGCCTTCCTTGATCAGACCCATTGCAATACCTGCGACAGGCTTTGGAAATGGAACGCCGCAATCCATCAGTGCCATAGAAGCCGAGCAAACCGATCCCATCGACGAAGAGCCGTTGGATTCCAGAGTCTCGCACACAATACGCACCGTGTACGGGAAGGATTCGTAAGCAGGCATCATCGCCTTAATGGAGCGCTCAGCCAGTGCGCCGTGCCCAATTTCGCGACGGCTTTGTCCGCCCATTCGTCCAGTTTCACCCACCGAGTAGGGTGGGAAATTGTAGTGGAGCATGAACTTGCGCATCGTGTTCTGGAACATCGTATCGACGATTTGTTCGTCGTCAGAGGTTCCAAGAGTTACAGCGGAAAGCACTTGAGTTTCACCACGAGTGAACAGTGCGCTGCCATGCGGACGGGGCAGTAGGCCTGCTTCAACTGTAATGGGGCGAATGGTCTTCGTGTCGCGACCATCGATACGCACTTTGTCGGTAAGAATCATTTCGCGCATCAAGTTGTACTGCAGCAATTCGAAAGTGCTCTTGACGTCGGCTTCCAGTTTCGAAGCTGCGGCAGCGTCTTTGGCCTTCAAATCATCGGTGACGATTGCAGCAACAGTTGCTTTCTTGGCTTCATCGACAAGGTCGTAGCGGGTGCCCTTGTCTTGAGTGCGAAGGGCCTTCTGAAGCAGAGCTTTTGCTTGTGCTTCGACTTTGCTCTTCACAGTGGCTTCCACAACTGCGGGCTTAAATTCGCGCTTGGGTTTGCCACACTTTTTGGCGAACTCTTCGATGACCGCGCAAACTTTTTTAATTTCGTTATGACCTTTGATGATGGCTTCAAGAACTTCGGCTTCTGGCACTTCTCGTGCTCCGCCTTCGACCATCATGATGGCATTCTTGGTGCCGGCGATCATGATTTCCATGTCGGTTTCACCGGTATCGATCTGGGTCCAGGTTGGATTGACAACGTATTGTCCATTCACGCGTCCCATGCGGCAGGCAGCCGTGGGGCCGTTGAAAGGGATATCCGAAATCGACAAAGCGGCTGAAGCGCCAATCGAGGCCGCAACATCGACATCGGCTTCGGCATCAGCGGAAAGAACGGTAGCGACCACTTGAGTGTCGCAGAGAAATCCTTCCGGAAAGAGCGGGCGAATGGGTCGATCGATCAAGCGAGCCGAAAGGGTGGCCTCTTGGGTAGGTCGACCTTCACGCTTAAAAAAGCTGCCCGGAATCTTGCCCGAGGCGTACCATTTTTCAGCGAACTCCACGGTCAGAGGGAAGAAGCTTTGACCGGGCTTTGGATCTTTTGCGGCGCAAACGGTGACGAGAACTCGGGTGTCGCCGTAGCTAACCATCACAGAGCCATCGGCTTGTTTGGCCATTTTTCCGGTTTCAATGGTGAGCTTTTTACCGCCCATTTCGCAGGTAGCGCTTTGGATATTAAAATTATGCATGAGTAAACCTCGGGTGTGTTGAGCGGTTCCGTTGCTTTGACCCACGGGTCAGGCTCAGGGTACACCGCTAGTGTGAGTGAGGCCCCTCGAGCGCGGCACAAGGCCGGCAAAACGAGGGGCTTCAAGAATTTATATGGATTTCAATTACTTACGGAGCTCAAGAGCTTGAATTAACTGATTGTAGCGCTTGGCGTCCTTGGCTTTTAAGTAGTTGAGCAAGCGGCGGCGTTGACCGACCAGCTTAAGAAGACCCCGGCGGGAGTGGTGGTCTTTCGGGTAGTTGCCGAAATGCTTATTGAGTTCGTTGATGCGGTAGGTGATCAGGGCAACCTGAGATTCAGTAGAGCCACTGTCGGTAGCGTTTTTTCCGAATTTCTTAATGATTTCCTGATTTTTGAGCTTTGTTGCTTCAGTATGAACGGACATTTTCTTTTTTCCTTTTTTTTCGATGGCGTCGAGTAACACGGCCCCGCCGATCCTGTAAAGTGACAAGATAGAGCTACTTGGAGAGGTGTTCTTTGAGTCGAGCTCGAAGCTTTTCCAGCAGTTTGGCTTCAATTTGCCGCGCTCTCTCGCGGGTTAGGCCGTATCGGTCGGCAATCTCTTGTAGCGTTTTGGGCTCATCGCTTAGTAGCCGCTCGTCTAAGATTCGAAGCTCTTTTTCGTTAAGCTCTTGTTTAAAGAACGGCAGTTCATTCTCGAGGAGTTTGAGCCACTGTTGTTTTTCCAGTCGCTGCTCTTGGTTCTCATGAGGGTCGACAAGGGAGTCCTTAAAGGTTTTGGCTGAAGCTCCTTCAGAGGAACTCGACTCTATCGGAGAATCGATCGAAAGCTCAGCGCCTCGCCCCGATAGGCGCTGTTCCATCTCAATCACATCCTTTTCGCGAACATCGAGTCGCTCGGCCAACAGCTTGGGGCCCGCGTACAGTCCTTGCGCTTCTAGTCGCTGTTTTTCGCGCATCAAATGGTAAAAAAGTTTCTTTTGGGCCTGGGTTGTCCCAATTTTCACCATTCGGAAATTATCGAGCAAATACTTTAGGATATAAGACCGAATCCACCAAGTGGCGTAATAACCGAGCTTCACATTCTTTGCGGGATCGTATTTCGAGACCGCTTTCATGAGCCCGATATTACCCTCTTGGATCATGTCTAGAAGATTGGTGGTGAAGTTTTGATATTCGAAAGCAATTTTCACCACCAAGCGGAGATTGGCCTGCACGAGAGCTTTCGCAGCCTCGATGTCATTCAGACGGATCATTCGTTCTGCTAGGGTCATTTCGGTGGCAGGGTCGAGCATCGGATAGCGTCGGACCTCCTCGAGGTAGCGCCGCAGGGGATCACTGAGCGAGCTGCTTTCTAGAGCGGTGTTCCAAGCGGCACGAAGATGAGTCGAATTTGGGGCTGGCAGGGCCTCTGGAAGGCTCGAGGCCTCTACGGCTTCATCGGGTTCCCATTCCCCTAGGTCTTCCTCCTCGTCTCTCGCTTCGTCGTTCGCCTCAGAGTCGCTCGGCAACACTTGGGTTTTCGATAAGCTAGACCTCCTTCCGGCGTCAGAACCTCGACGCGCATGACTTGAAGCGGCTTTGGAATCGGGTTTTCGAGCCATCCGTTTCTGCCATACCATAGGAAATGGGGGTTCTCATCCCTGTCCTTGAGGGTCGGCATGTCTACTATTCAAAAAACCATATTCACAAATGGACTGACGCTAGTGACTGAACGAGTCAGTGGGCTTCGAGGTCTATCTATGGGAATTTGGGTTCGCGTGGGAACACGGCATGAGCAGTCACGAGAGGCTGGAGTCAGTCACTTTCTTGAGCACATGCTCTTTAAAGGAACTACCCATCGAACTGCCCTCGATATTGCTCGCCAGGTAGACCGACTGGGCGGTGAGTTTAATGCTTTTACGACCCGCGAGTATACTTGCTTTCATCTTTTACTGTTAGATCGTGACTATCGATTTGGTCTGGAAATTTTAGAAGATATTCTTCTGAACTCAGTCTTCGATGCCGAAGAAATTGAGCGAGAGCGAAAAGTCATTTTGCAAGAGATTGCGATGGTAGATGAGGCTCCCGAAGAAATTGCACAGGATTATTTTTTGGAATGTATCTACGGAAGACACGGTCTTGGAAAGTCAATCTTGGGATCAGAGAGCAGTATCCGTCGGTTAAGCAGACGAGATATTTTGCAGTTTTTTAAGAAGCATTACTCTCCGGAACAGGTTGTATTTGCGATAGCAGGGAACATTTCTCATTCAAAAATTAAAAACCAAATCCGGCGACTAGGAAAAGGCAAATGGGGAGGAAGAGGTTCCGTAAAGACAAGCCGTCGTTTGCCATGGGTGCAGATGAGTGAGAGCGGAAAGGCTAAGTCATCTCGGGTTGCTGCGCGTGCTCGGAATAGTAGAAATCGTTCAGCGAGTGCCTACTTTCCAACTCTGCGTACTCCTCCTCCGAAATTCCGTCGAGGCACTTGGTGGATTTCAAGAGAGACCGAGCAGGCTCATATTGTTTGGGGAGTTGAAGGACCGCGTTACGATTCCCGCGATAGAATCGCGGCCTACCTTCTGAATACTCATTTAGGAGGAGGGATGAGTTCAGCCCTTTTTCAAGAGATTCGAGAGAAAAATGCTTTGGCATACACCGTGTATTCGTCCCTCTCGCCGTTTATTGACTCGGGAGTACTCAGTATTTACTCAGCAACATTACCCGCCAGAGTGCCTCACTGCCTTAAGCTCATTGAAGAGACGATCGAGCGTCTCACTCGCGAACCTCTTACCGACGAGCAGCTGTCAGAGGTCAAGGACAGTATGAAGGGTGGAATCCTTTTGTCCGATGATAGCGTTGAGGCTCGGATGTTTAGCATCGGCAGAAGTGAGGTATTTGGAGAAAGACATATCAGTGTCGAGGAACTCTGTGAGCAGATTGACAAAGTTACGGCTGTGGATATTCGCCGAGTTGCTCGAAAGTTATCCTCAGGCGGAAGGAGTGTTCTTGTGGTGGGTCCTCGTCCGTCCTCAGTAGTAAAGAAAAAGCTGCGGCCCAAATTTTTGAAGCGTTAGCTTCCTGTATTATTCGTCGCTGTTTTGTCGCCTTCGCCAAATGATAAATCCGACCGCCCCAGCCGCAGCTAAAAGCACACCAATGGGTAGTTCGGCACCGCCGCCCTCAGAGCGTTTTTGTTTGCCACCGCCAGTTTCAATGGTGGGTTTAGACGGAAATACGGTGGTATCTTCGATTTTTGCGGGGATGTTCGTGTTGGCGAACATATTCACTGGATTAGAGTTAATTCCTCCCGGCTTACGAAAAGCCTTGAGAGTGTTCACCATGTTTTCGCAGTCCGCTTGGTACTGGTTGTACTTTTCTTTATTAATGGAAAAGGTCACCAAAATGCCGATGTCTGACTTCACAGTAGCGAGGTAACGAGTGTAAAAGCCCGGCAGCTCAGACTCCAGGTGAAGCGAATCAACCCACGGATGTCCGCCAATGGTAACGTTTTTCGCGTACTTTGGATCACTCTTTACTGTTCGGCCTTGAACGCTTTGATAGACCTTCGAGCTTTTTAGGTGATTGAGGTACTGATCGATACTGTCTTGATCGCCCTTCAATTTCGCGGCCAGAACGATGATTGCATCTCGCTTGCGAGTCTCATCGGTGCTTTGGCAGACCCATTCTGCGCCTTCGAGATTACATTGCCATCGAGGAGGCAACTCAAATTCCACGAACTGATTCGCGAACAACGCAGCCTGTGATGGGATGCTAACGAGTAGAGAGGCGGCACCAAAAATAGCGAGAATTCGTGATTTCATGGTTTCCTTTTTTCGCAAACAGCTCAAAGCGGAATAAGTTTCCGCACAACGAACCCTTCCTTAATTGCAGTTTCTTGATAGATCTCGAGCAAATTGACCTGCGCCTGATTCCAGTTCAAGTGGGCCACCTGGCCGCGAGCAACAGGCTCGCCGAGGCTGCCGTCCGGAAGGACGCTAAAAATATCCACTAAGTCGCCTACCGCTAAACCTGCCTCGGCGCCTAGAGAGATTAACAGAGTCCTGGTGTTGACCACTCCCGAGACTTTTCCATCCAATAAGTACCGAGTGAGTGAGCCCGGGGCCCCTCGCTTCTGAGGAGTGACAGGTTTTCGACTTGTCGAAGCTGCAGAAGCAAGGTTCCAGCGGAATCCCAGCGAGATCAGGTTTCCATCTGCGATGGCTTGCCCCCAGACAGGCTTTCGAAAAGAGAGTGTCCATTCCGAGGAACGATTTCTTTGATAGCCCACAGAGACCACGCCAGCAGCAAGAGACGGGTTGACCGCATTAATGAGAAAGCTTCCACCAGACTCCGGTAGAAAAACGGAGGCCGAACCGCCGGAGCTCGCGCGAGGATCCGTTTTGAGAGACTGAAGTCCAGCGCCTCCCAGAGTAAAAGTCATCCCCCGATCGTCGGTGGGGCGCGTCTGGATCTCAGCGCTCCAGGGAACAGCCGTCGAGAAAGACGCGGAACGAATGGTGTAGCCCGCGCCGGCGACCGCCTTCCATTCTCGCTCAGCGCCCTCACTTATCGGAGCAGTCAGAAACCCTCCCACCGTGATGTCGGTGGAGGAGTCGCCTAAAAACGGAAGGCCACTCGCGTTGTCTTCGGTGTTGCTGTACATCGGAAGGTCGGCTTGCACTTGGAGGTCGAACGCTATCGAGCGATCTAATACTCTTAGGCTCAATCCAAGCGACTGATCGGATAAGCCAAATCGACTCGAAGACTTGCTGCCTTCAATATTATTCCAGAGCCAGGTGCCTCGACCGTAAAATGTCAGCTTCGAGTGAATGCCCCACTCGAGTCCGAGGTTTGCCGCAACGCGTCGATACTGTTTGAGGCCATTGATATCGACAAGCGCGCCGGACCCATCGCGGTTCGAGCTGCTGCTGAAGAGACTGGTGCTGCCCAGGACATTCCATTCGCCTCTCTGCGCCCGATGAAGCTTCCAATCCTGAAGTTGAAAATCTGCTCGAGAATCGAGGGCGAAAAGCCCAGCAACGAGGCTGACGAGGGCTACTGGAATGGCCCCCAATGGGGATCCTGGAAACCGGTTTGGACTCTTTAAAATTCGTAGGTTTACCATTCTCTTCAGTTTGCCATGACCCGGCTGGAGTTCCACTTTTTTTTATGTTTGGAGCCGGGAGGGGGGAAGTGTAAGTTTCGAGCTCTAAAAGGAAATTTAGACATGTCGCTCTACGATCAGGCACTCGAATACCACTCGCGGGGACGAAAGGGAAAAATTGAAGTCGTTCCGACCAAGCCGGTCGCCACTCAGGCCGATCTATCGTTGGCCTATTCTCCTGGGGTTGCAGAACCCTGCCGAATGATCGCCGAGAAAGAAGAGCTCGTTTATGAGTACACCGCCAAGGGAAACCTGGTGGCGGTGTTGTCCAATGGTACAGCGGTCTTGGGCTTGGGAGATATCGGGGCTGCGGCATCTAAGCCGGTAATGGAAGGCAAGGGGGTTTTGTTCAAGAAATTTGCCGATATCGACGTCTTTGATATCGAACTCAACGCGAAGAATCCGGATGATGTGATTCGCGCTTGCGAGATGCTCGAGCCCACCTTTGGTGGGATCAATCTCGAGGATATTAAAGCCCCGGAGTGCTTTTACATCGAAGAAGAGCTCAAGAAGCGTCTCAAGATTCCTGTTTTTCACGACGATCAGCACGGCACCGCAGTGATCAGTGGGGCGGCTTTTCTGAATGCTTTAGAGGTTGTTGGAAAAGACATCAGTAAAGTGAGAGTCGTTTTTTGCGGAGGCGGAGCAGCAGCAATTGCCTGCGCAAATCTCTATTTAAACCTCGGGGTGAAGCGCGAAAATATCATCATGTGCGACTCTAAGGGCGTGATCTACAAGGGCCGCAAAGAAGGGATGAATCCTTACAAAGAGCGGTTCGCAGTGGAGACTTCAAAGCGAACCGTTTCGCAGGCCATGGAGGGAGCTGATGCGTTTGTTGGCGTCTCTGTGAAAGACGGAATCTCTGTAGATGATGTAAAAAATATGGCCAAGGATCCGATTATTTTCGCAATGGCCAATCCAGATCCCGAAGTCTTGCCTGAGGACGTGATGAAGGTGCGCCCTGATGCCATTATGGCCACGGGACGATCGGATTATCCGAACCAGGTAAATAACGTTCTAGGGTTTCCCTTCATTTTCCGTGGAGCTCTAGACACCATGGCTACTGCCATTAACGAAGAAATGAAGATGGCAGCCGTGCGAGCACTGGCCCAGCTTGCTCGCGAGGACGTTCCAGAGACTGTTTCTCGTGCCTACGGTGGCCAAAAGTTTAAATTTGGTCGCGAGTATCTGATTCCGAAACCTTTTGATCGTCGCGCCTTAATCTGGGTTGCCTCAGCAGTTGCTGAAGCCTCGATGAAATCCGGAGTGGCTCGTAAAAAAATTGACCTTCCTCACTACAAAGAGCGACTCGAGACCCTGCTTGGTGCTTCTTACACGCTGATGAGAGGGATTAAAAAGCGTGTTCAAAGTGAAGGATCGACGGCGCGTATTGCATTGCCTGAGGGTGAGAATGAAAAGATCCTAAAAGCCGCTGCTCAAATGCGCGACGAGGGAATTTGTGAGCCTATCTTGCTTGGGAACGATCAGATTATCCGAAAGCGAATTGGCGAACTAGGCCTAGAGAAAGACTTGGAGGGTGTAAGCATCATACGATGTTCCACATCTGAGCTTCGGGAGGAATATGCCCGTCATTTTTCCGGAACCCGTCAGCGGAAAGGCGTGACCTTTGAGCTAGCCATGCAGCTGATGAAGCAATCTAATTACTATGGCGCGATGATGGTTG
>JAGWZD010000062.1 GCA_018968995.1 Bdellovibrionales bacterium | reverse complement strand
GGAAGCGTACGTTGTTTTGGCGGCGCTTTGTATGGCCAGTGGTTTACAGAATGCGGCTTTAACCTCCTCGTCGTTGGGTTCCGTGCGGACTACTCATCTCACGGGAGTGACCACTGATTTGGGGCTTGGGTTGGCAAGGTTAGTGTCTCTGAAAAAAGGAGACGAGCGATTGGATGCTGAACGCCGTGCGAATCGTTTGCGAGCGGGAACAATCAGTGCGTTTATTGTGGGCTCTACGGTAGGGGCCATTGTATTTAGTCAGGCCCAATATTCTGGATTTTTGATCCCTGCGGTGATTGCTGCCCTGGGAGTAGTTCAGGGGCGCAAGGAAAAACGTAGAGTCATTTGATCCTATTCAAACCGAGCCGGTGAGAACGGCTTGGAATGAGTGAGCGGCGTTCGCCCAAAAATAAGATCCGAAGCCAACCGGGCAGAACCCGGCGCACTTTGAAGACCTAGCATTTGATGTCCGGTGCAGTAGAAGAGATTTTTGACTTTACTCGAGAAGCCGATGAGGGGAACCCCATCAGGAGTGCACGGGCGCAAACCTCTCCACAGGTCTCGTGCCGAAATTGAAGCAGGAAGAGACTGAGCCTCCGTGGAAGAGTCTTTTCGAGCGACCTCTGTCTTCAGGCCAAGGTCTAAGTACTCATGAGCCCCCTGATAAATCGCGCGAAGCCTTGAGACCGAAACACTGAAGTCTTGGTTTACCAGCTCTAGGGTTCCTGCAATGCGAAGGCGATCTGGGAATGGGGTCACCGCAATTTTTCGATCCACCAGCATCATCGAATGCGTGGGTTTTCTGGAAACCCCCTCCAGGGTCATCGAGTAGCCCTTGCCCCCAAGAATGGGGATATTCAAATTCAGCCGACGAGCAAGCTCAGGAGACCAGCTTCCCGTGGCGAGCACCACGAGGTCAGCCTGAAGCGGGCCTTGAGTCGTGTGCACTTCTGTGATGGCCCCGTTCTGAAGCGTGAAATCATAGGCCTCAGCCGGCGGAAGAATCTTGCCTCCAGCAGACTCAAACTCTTTAGCTAAAGCCAGTGATGCGGAGTACGGCTCAAGCTGAGCCTCCTCCGGAAAGTAGACCCCGCCCTGAACGACCGGACGAAGCGTGGGTTCAAAGGCAAGCACTTCATCTCGGCTTAGTTTTCGCCCCGGGATGCCCCGTTCGGCCATAAGATTCATTTCGTCGATCGCAGCTTGCACGCCCGATGACGTTGCGCTGACCATGAGTAGGCCTCGCTTTTCAAACTGAATCGATGGACCCACGCGAGACGCCAGCTGGCTGTAAAAATCGAGGCTGTATTTCGAGATCTCCGTAAGAACCTCGATAGACCGCAACATCTGCGGGCGATTCATGGCGCACATAAAGCGCCACAGCCATCGAATCAGCGTCGGGCTCAGGCTGGGCTGAATATGAAGGGGACTCGAGCTATCCAGAAGCCACTTCATGGATTTAAAAAACATTCCAGGTTGTGGCAGTGGCATTGCAAAACAGGGCGTGACCCAGCCCGCATTTGCGAAAGAGCAACCCGTTCCAACCGGGATTCGATCGATCAGCACCGTCGATTTACCTAAGGTTTGGAGTTCTCGGGCCACACTCAGGCCCACCACACCGCCGCCGATGACGAGGACGTCGCTCTTCATGAAAGTTCCTTTGTTCCTGAGTGTAGCATGAGGACGGGTGACAGCGAAGGGACTTTAGGAAAACGGCGAGAGTTATGTTAAAAACGGGCACGGGAGAGTGTTTATGACAGGCGCCTACTTTCATTTGGTTCTCAACCACATTCCTTTGATCGCCCTTCCGGTTGCGCTCATTTTTTTGGTTTTTTCACGCCTCAAAGAAATGGATGAGCTTCGTCGACTGGCACTTGTGGTTTTAGCGGTCTCGGCGCTTCTGGTGATTCCAGTGTATTTGACTGGGGAGTCTGCAGAGGGGTTTATCGAAACGCTTCCCGGGATGGTAAAATCCGACTTGCATGACCACGAAGAGGCAGCCGAGGTGGCGCTGGTGCTGGGCATTTTTTCGGGGCTCTTGAGTATCGTCACACTGGCCCTGGAGCGGTATTGGCAAAGCGCTCGGGTCTCTGCGAGCACTCTTCAGTGGCGCGTTCGTTGGTTGACCACGGGTGTGATTCTTTTGGTGGTGGTGACCGTGGGAAGCCTGGGCTATGCCAGCAATTTAGGCGGCAAGATTCGGCGGCCAGAGCTGCGCTCGAATACTTTTTCGACTCAAGAGGCGCCCCCAGCGGCTCGAGACCAGGCGCCGAATGATGGGCATACCGAGGAACCTCACGAGGAGCACGACGATCACGCTCAGGAATAAGCTTTCTCAGCTGCCACAGTCTTCTGGAAATTACTCGCAGGAAAAGCACGACTCTGAGGGCATCGACCTGGCCCTAGGGTTTCAGGTGGATGCCGTAGAGGCGGCCCTGGGTGCGAGGCCCTTAGGCGCTCAGGTATGGGGTCATCTTTCCTCGCAGGTGTTTCAGACCCCGTATGCCGAAATTCTCAGGATTCTGCAGGATCTGGCACCAAAGCCCGGAGATCTGGTCGTGGATTTGGGTGCCGCTTATGGGCGGATGGGTTTTGTGGTCGAGGCTTTTTTCCCTCAAGTGAGGTTTTTGGGCTACGAGTGCTCCGCGGAGCGGGTCGCTGAAGCTCAACGAGTGATGGAGCTTTATGGATTAAGCCTATCGCAAATGGTTCCCCAGAATTTAGAAGCGGCTGATTTTGAGCCTGAAAAGGCCCAGCATTATTTTCTGTATGACTTTGGTACTCGAGAAGCGATTTCTAAGACGCTTTTGGATTTAAAAAAAATTGCTCGTGGGGGATCGATTCAGGTGGCTGCCCGAGGTCGTGCCTCTCGTGATGCCATTGAGCGAGAGCACCCGTGGCTTTCTCAGGTGAATCCCGCTCGGCACTCGGCGCACACTTCGATTTATCGATCGTGAACCTTGAGGTTAACTCTTCAGAGTCTTGTGCGGAAGGCTTTCGATTCTTCCGGCTTGGGTGACCTGAACGTAGTTTAGTTTTCGTTGAAGTTCATGAATCGTATTTGCACCGCCGTAGGTAAGTCCTGAGCGTAGTCCGCCAACGATGTCTGCGATGATCTCGGCTTGGTCTTCCCGGTACGGAACTTCGGTGGATACCCCTTCTGAGGTTTTCCATTCCGACATTCCACCCACAAAATCTTCCTGGGCTTCGCGGCTGGCCATGCCTCGGTACATCTTGACCTTGGTTCCATCGGCTTTGGTGTGAACAGTGCCTGGAGTGGGTTGAGTGCCCGCAAGCATTCCGCCGATCATCACAAAGTCAGCACCAAACGCTAGCGCCTTCACGACATCGCCCGGGGTTCGAATGCCCCCATCCGCGACCACCGAGCGGTCCAAACGCTTACAGTCCAAAAGAGAAGTGAGCATGGGAATTCCAAATCCCGTTTTAATTCGCGTCGAGCAGACAGAGCCTCCGCCGATTCCCACTTTGATCATATCGGCGCCGCACGACACCAAGTAATCTGCACCCGCGTAAGTAGCGACGTTTCCTGCCATGATGCAGGCGTTTTCACCCAGCATATCGCGCATTCGTTTTAAAGTTTTTCCGACGTAGCGGGCATGCCCGTGTGCCACATCAATAATAAAATATTGTGCGCCGGCATCACGCAAAGCTTCCACTCGAGAAAGTTCCTTCTCACTTGCACCTACTGAAACGAAAGTTTTAGTTTTGCACCGTTTCAGTTCGGCAACGTTTTCCTCAATGGTGCAAAAGCGGTGAAGGGCGCCCATGCAGCCCTTAGATCCCATGAAATTGGCCATCTCACTCTCCGTAACCGTGTCCATGTTTGAAGAGATCACGGGTACGTCGAGTTGCAGTTTCTTGGTTTTGTCGGTGACGGCGGTCTCTACCAGTCGTCGAGACTCGTAATGGTTGTAAGCGGGCACTAAAAGGACATCATCGAAGGTCAGAGCAGTCAGATTTTGCATAGAGGCCCATTGGGGTACCAAAAGAATCGGAAATTGCCAATTTCTGTCTCCCCAAAGAAATGTTAAGTTTGCGCTATGTCTTGGAAAGTCAGAAAAAGCAGCGATCGCGGGCACTTCGACCATGGTTGGCTGAAAACAGCCCATAGCTTCTCGTTTTCTCAGTATTTAGACCGAAACTGGATGGGGTATCGAGCCCTTCGAGTCATCAATGAGGATTGGGTGGCCGCCGGTGAGGGGTTTGATCCCCATCCGCACGACAATATGGAAATCATCACCGTGGTTTTAGAAGGGGCCCTTCGTCATGAAGACAGCATGGGCAATGGCTCGATCATTGGGCCAGGAGATGTGCAGCGAATGTCGGCAGGATCAGGAATCCTTCATAGCGAGTTCAACTCGTCTTCGACCGAGCCTGTGCATCTCCTACAGATTTGGATTCTTCCCGATCAGAAGTCCGTTCGTCCGTCTTATGAGCAAAAGTCAGGGGTCTTTGGAAAGCCTCGAAGCGGCCTCACGCCCCTGGCGGTTCCAGAGTCTACTCGTCAAAAATCTGGGCCCTCGGCGATGGATGCCGTGTCGATCTATCAAGAGGCCCGAGTTTTTGGAGGGTTCTGGAATTCACCCGAGGATCACTCGCATTGTCCTTCCGGGGTGAAGTTTTTTTGGTGCCAAGTGATTTCTGGCGAGCTTGAAATCAACGGGGTTTTGGCTCAAGCGGGCGATGCTTTATATTCTGAGAAGGCACTCGGTGATCCGTTTTCGCTTTGGTCCAAAAGCGGTTGTCGTTTTTTACTGTTCGAGCTGTCATAAGGGGGCTTGAAGACCGTTAGCTCATCCGGTTCAGAGTTTTCGAAAGAATCCCGCGGAAGATTTTGACTTCTCTTGAACTCAGACGCGAGCGATGAAAAATTCGCTCTAGGCGTCGCAATAATCGCTCGGGATTACCTCCTTGAGTGAGGCCTGAGGCTAAGAGTAATTCTCTCCAGTGTTGAAAAAGTCCCGTGAGTTCGGCCACCGGGGCCCGCTCTAGCGCTGAGTTTTGATCTTCAGTAGCCCAGAAACCTTGAAAATGCAGATCTTCATAGAGTCGACCCAAGGTGACCGAGACGGCATGACTCAAATTCATGGACGACATCGACGGTGAAGTGGGGATAAAGCAAACATGCGCACAGGGGCGAATTTCGGCTTCAGTCAAACCGGTTTCCTCGTTTCCAAAAACAAGAGCAATTTTTTTAGGGGAGGTTTTTAAGAGAAGCTGAGCTAGGCCGCCAGGAGTCAGATCGGGATCGCGCTCCTCGCCGCGTCTTCGAGTGAATGCGACGGCAAAATCACAGTCTTTTACGGCGTCTGTGACGTCAGCGTGAATTTGAAAACGTGAGAGCACCTGGTCTGCTGGCGCAACGGCGATTTTTTCGGCCTCTTGCCAAAACCAGCGCGCTGGATTTTTCGAAACGCCGTGAAAATCAGTGACTCCAAAATTGGCGCAGACTCGCGCCGTGTGACCGATGTTGGCTGCAAAGCGAGGGTCGGCTAAAACCACTCGGATTCTGTTCATTTGCCTTCGAAACGAGTTCGGGCCTCAAGGGCGATTTCAGATTGAATGCGCCGAACTTCGGCTAGCGGTTGAGGTCCTACGAGCTGAATGAGTTCTTCCATTTCGGTTCGAGCGCGCGTGGGCAGATTCATCAAGACCTTCTCTTTAAACTCGGTCGAGCACGCACGAAGCGCTCGAGCCCATTTTTCTTTCGGAATAGCGCCCAGAAGTTCTCTGAGTTTGTCATCCGATAATGAGAGCAGGTTTTCAATATTCAAAAGCCCGACTCGAAGCTGCTCATAAATCTGAGGTTGCTGCGCCTGAATCTCCCCGAGAATGCGTTCGCGAGTTTCAGAATCCAGTCCTTCGAGTAGCTCTAACGCTCCAGCGATGCCAATTTTGGCGGTCATAGGGCGATTCTTGACCCGGTCTACCACAGGAGTCAACCGGCCATTTGAAGGGCTGTTACGGCATTCAAAATGCAGTGGGATAGGGCATGATTTCAATCAAAACTCATAATGTACTCGATTACGTTTTCGGACTCGTGATCGCCCTTTGTCCGTATTTGTTTAATTTCTCGATGATTGATGTGGCTAGAAACCTCTTTCAATTTGTCGGCATTGGTATTCTGGTTTACAGCCTGATGACCAACTACCGCTACTCGATGCTCAAGGTTCTGTCTGTGCGGGCGAATCTTGGGCTAGACACCGTAGCAGGTGGCGTTCTTCTGATCGGACCTTGGATCTTCGGATATCGCGATTTACTAACCGGGGGGCAGGCCTCTGTTCATGTGTTGGCCGGTTTAGTCATGCTTGGGCTGGTGGCCTTCACTGAGCGTGGACGAATTCGTGCCGAAGAAAAACCCGAGAAGGAATTTCCGCGAGCCGCTTAGAAAGTTTGTTCTCCGGGCCTTACAAGTCTTTAGTTAAAGGTGCACATTCGGCCGGTAGGTTGGGCATCACAGGATGCTCCTGCCGGTCGGTGCTTTTGGCCTCATCTTGGCGGGCCTCTTCACTCCACCACCAGTCTAGCGAAGAGTCGCAGCTATTTCCCTCTGGTAGGGGATCCGTATTTGTTCGACAGAGCCGATCGCTCGGGCTGCACAAGAGGCGGACGTGAAAGTGATGATCATGGCCAAACCAGGGACGAATCTTTCGAATCCATGGCTCTTGCGGCACCGTTTTACAAAGCTCTCGTTTGATGGCGAAGTTCACAAGAATGCGGTCGACTTCGGGGTTCTCTGCAAAAAGCTGAAGCACCGCGCGCTCTTCCTTACCGAATGCCGGAAGGGCTGCAAGTTTCTTGCGATCCACCATTTTTGTGGCCTGAAGTTTCTCGCGTTCTCGAACGCTCACGTTCTTTCGGTTTCTCCAGGGCCGGTGGCGCAGGTACCAGATGTCCACATCAAGCCCAGTCTGGTGACTGGAATGAGCTGAAAGCGTGGGTCCGCCTCGAGGCAGTCCTAAATCGCCAATCAGCAGGGGCGGTTTTTTCGCCGTCGCTAAAATTTTTCCAACCTGCTCGATCGTGGCGATCAGGCGAGGGTGGCCGAAAGTGCGCCCGCGAGAGGGACGCATGAGCTTATAGCCAGGGCCTTGATCTGGGAGGGCTTGCGCCCCGCGAAGGCAGCCGGCAGAAGGCACGCCAATCGATTCAGCCTGTCCCGAAGCCGGGCTCTTGATTTTAGTCCAAGGGTTATCGAGGGCTTCACCATCGGCCCAGGTTACTGGGATGAAGGCCGCGAGAGTGATCGCAAGACAGAGAATGCTGCGCTTTTTCATGTTTCGAAATCCTAGTTTCATCAGCGAACGATCGCAACACCGATATCGCGAGGATCCGATGAGGCGCTCAACTGATCGCCCTGTCGCTCTGTCGCCATCACCCGGCAATGCACTTCGTCACGCACCACGGGGTGTCCTCGAGTCTGAAGCGCCTGAAAGAGTGTGTCCGAGAATTTCATGGATGGCGCGGGGTCTTCCAAAACCAACTGATCTGGAATCCATTGATGGTGGATTCGGGGCCTTGCGATGGCCTCACTGAGCGGCATTCCATGAACCCATTGGTTGACCAGCACCTGAAGAATGCAGGTAATGATTCGAGTACCGCCAGGAGCGCCGATGGCCAGCGTGGGCTGTAACGGATTTTGAGAATCAAACACTAGTGTGGGCGTCATGCTTGAAAGAGGTGTTTTTCGAGGTTGAATACGATTGGGTTTGGATCCGATGGCGCCGTACAGATTTTTAACACCCTCAGCGATGCTGAAGTCATCCATGGTGTTATTCAGGACGATGCCGGTTCCAGAGATGACTTGTCCCGATCCCATCCATCCATTGATGGATTGCGTGGTGGCGATAGCGTTTCCTTCGACATCGATGAGCGACAAATGAGTGGTGTCTGAACTTTCATGGTTAAGTTCCGAAATTTTCTTCAGTGCAACTGAATCCATCGGCGAAACCTGTTCAGATTTCAGTGCCGTTTCGCCAAAAGAAAGAGCGCGCCGCTGATCGAGGTACTCGTCACTGAGGAGCGTTTTTTCCGGAATCTTCGTGAATCCTGGATCTCCCAGGTACCGGGCCCGATCGGCATAGGCCAGTTGCATGGCCTGAGCGAGGCGGTGAATGGTTTTTTCATCTTGGGGTCCCCAAAGCTTGAGCTTTTTTCGTTCAGGCTCAAGGAGTTTTAAAATCTGAGGCAGCAAAATTCCCCCGGAGCTCGGAAGCGGCATGACGGCTAATCGATGATCCAAAACATCCATCACGAGGGGCTTGCGCTCGAGCACCTGATAGCTTCGCAGATCCTCAGCGCGTACCGCCGACCCCTGGGCCCGTAGCCAAGAGGCGATCTGCACCGAAAGCCGCCCAGTGTAGAAACTTTCAGCGCCTTCCTCGGCAAGAATCTCTAGAGTCTGGGCTAAATCTTTCTGAATCAGCCGTTCTCCGAGTTTTCTAGGGCTCCGGTCGGGATGAAGAAAAATTCGTGCGGCATCAGGGTCGCGTGCGAGAACCGCACGACGATCTGCCAGCGCTTCGGCAAGATCCGGATAGATGGCAAAACCTTGCTTTGCCGTACGAATGGCTGGCTGAAGAAGGCGCTTCCAGGGAAGCTTTCCAAAGCGGCGATGCACTTCTTGCATTCCAGCGACAAAGCCAGGAACTCCTGCACCAAGAGGAGTATTCTGCAGGCGTCGGCTCAGTTTCTGGGCTTTCAGCGTTCCGATGGGGCCCAATTTTTTTGGTGCACGCTCGCGAAAATCGAGCGCCACGAGTTTTCCAGATTTCGGGTCTGTCGAAATCCAAAAGCCTCCTCCA
>JAGWZD010000061.1 GCA_018968995.1 Bdellovibrionales bacterium | reverse complement strand
TGCTTACCTTTATAGCTCAATGGTTTCTGTGTTTTTTACCGGCCCGTTGGGTGTATTGGCTGTTTACGATACGTACACTTCGCTCAACCCCCTCTCGTTGATCAGGAGGCTAGATGGATTCTCGTCCTGACTATGATTTTTGCAATTCAATGGAAGGCGCTCGTCAAGGAATGATGGGTGAGGTCTTTTGTAAGCAAATCTTGAATACCTGCGGTCCATTTTTTGTTAAGCCATTGGATCAGCTAGACGTTTTAGATGTCGGCGCTGGATATGGTTGGACAGCCCGGAGCTTGGCACTACGTTGTCGTTCTGTTACAGGGCTTGAACCGTGCCTACCGTTTTATGAAGCGGCAAGTCGTGATCATTCGTTTCCGAACTTAGTTTTTCGGAATGCAGACATTTTAAACAGCGGCTTGAAAGATACATTCGATTTGATCGTTCTAGATAATGTTTATGAGCATTTGCCCGATCAAAAGACGGCATTAGATCAAATCGTAGATGTTCTCAGGCCGGGGGGCGTGGTTTATCTGTTGATGCCAAATCGGCTGTGGCCCATCGAGGTTCACTACGGGCTTCCGTTCTTAAGTTACTTGCCGCTGCGATTTGCGAATCTTTACCTTAAGTTAACAAAGAGGGGTAAAGACTATCGTGACGCCAGTTATGCTCCTACCTATTGGGGGCTTTGTGCGAATTTAAATCGGCACCCCTCAATCGAATACCAGTTTGTCGTTCCGTCTGATTTGTCGTTAACACAGTCTGGCGGTTCTTGGGTTTATCGCCTGGGCGCCATGGCGCTGAAGCACTGTCCGTCCTTGTGGTGTATTTCTAAGGCGTTTTTGGTTGTCGCTAGAAAATCCTGAGCTCGGATTTTCTCTTTATGATTTTAGAGCGCCGAAATCTTCTTTGGCTCCCCCCTTTAGAGTGAGAGGACTTTCTGGTAGAGCTTTGTTGTGCGCCGATTATCGATCATTATTCCTTTTTTTAACGAGACCGGTCTACTCCAGGCTCATCTGCAGCGTCTCGAGCGGTTTTTAGGTCAGCACCAGTACCTGCAGGATTTTCAAACCACCATCGTTTTGGTGGATGATGGCTCAAAAATAAAGTCTAAGCCCGGTTTAGTAGGCAAAGGCTCGCTGGTGGCCCTAAGGCACCTGATTAACTTGGGGCAGGGCGCTGCGCTGCAAACCGGAATCTCCTACGCCTGTCACGAGCTTCAGTCTGAATATTTCGTGACTATGGATGCTGATGGCCAGCATCGAAGCGAGGATTTGCCCGCATTATTAGATCCGGTTGTCGCGGGAAGATCAGATATTATTTTTGGTAATCGATTTCTGGCAGATAAAGTGAGTGTTCCTTCGCTCAGGCGCTGGGTTTTGCGGGGCGGAATTTTATTTGAAAAATGGGTTACAGGGCTTGATCTTGGCGACTCGCATAATGGGTTTCGTGCATTCAATCGGAGGGTCGCCGAGCGCATGGACATTCAGTTGAATCGAATGGCACACGCTACCGAGATCAAACAAATCGTAGCTCGAGAGTCGTTTCGGTATTCAGAGGTGCCTGTTCAGATCTCGTATTCAGCCCACACTTTAGCTAAAGGGCAACGCAATTTGGGAGCGTTGATCATTCTCAAGGATCTTCTGGGCGCCTATTTTTTTAGGAAGACATCGGGGCGTTGATGATTCCATCACTTTTTATTCTGACAATACTCTTGGTGCTTCTAGCGACCGATTACCTTTTTCTCCCCCGCCAGGCCAGGCGTGCATTCTTGGTGATGGGTCTGGTTTTTGGTCTGATTGGACTGTTGGCGGTTTTTCCAAATGGTCTCAGCGCAGTGGCCTCATGGGTGGGTATCGGGCGCGGAGTGGATTTGATTGTCTATTTGGCCTTGATCGTCTTGGTACGTGAGTATTTCATATCGCGGTCGAGGCAAGCGGCTTTAGAGTCTCAGCTTACGTCGCTTGTTCGCCAGATCGCTTTGATGAATCCCGATAAAAACTCAGACGAAGAGCATGCCTGATCTTGCGAATGCACCTTCATTTCTACGAGCGGCGTTGCTAGGCTTTGACCCGTGAACAGCCTAGCGAAAAAGAAGCTCATCATCGATGCCCGCATGGTGGGCCCGGTGCCTCACGGTATTGCTCGTTATGTGAGTCTGATTGCTCGTAGTATCGAATCGATGCGCTCGAGTTTGCCCTTTGATGTGTGGTATCTGGTTGACCTGAAGAAAAACCCATCGCCTGAACAAACGAATATGCCCCGGCAGTGGTGCGTTGAATCGAGCGCCTCGTTTCTGAGTCTGAAAGAGCTATGGACTATTCCAGCGATTCTCAGACGCGAGAGGGCTGATCTGTTTTGGAGCCCCAGTTTTTCCAGTTACCTGTGGCTACCCTGTCTCTGGATGGTGACGGTGCATGATCTCAATCACCTTCATTTTGGGGGGCTCTTTCAAAAGCTGTACTACGAGTGGATCGTCAAACCGTTTTGTCTCAAGGCCAGACAGTGCATGACGGTTTCAAGGTTTTCTCAAGGCGAGCTTGCTCGCTGGTTAAGGATCCCGGCCGACAGGATTCAAGTGGTCCCGAACGCGATTGATCCCGCATTTTTAGCGTCGAAGTCGTTTTCCAGATCCGAAGGTGCTGAGGCGGCTGATTCGCAGTCTTATTTCTTGAGTTTTGGATCTTCAAAACCCCATAAAAACGTGAGCTTTCTGGCGCGTTCGTATCAGCAGTACCGATTCGAGCAAAAACGAAGGGGGTTTGAGCCTTTTCATCTGTGGATCTGTGGAGTGGGCTCAGGCGCCGAATTGGGCCTTACCGAGTCAGAGTGCGAGGGCATACGGTGGATTCAGCATATTCCTGAGGCCGAGCTCCGCGGCCACATTCAGTCCGCCGCTGCGGTTGTTTTTCCGTCACTTTATGAGGGCTTTGGGTTACCTCCGGTGGAGGCCTTCGCCGTGGGGGCGAGGGTTCTGGTGTCAGATATCCCTGCACACCGTGAAGGACTATCGGTCGTTCAGAAAAGCGTCTTGTGGTTTGATCCTCGGGCAGAAGCAACACTGGTTCAGTGTCTCGTTGAGGCGACTGAAACAAAAGACGCGAATGCTGAAGCGGTCGAACTTTTACGCGAGCAATGGTCGTTCGATCGGTTGTCGGGGAATGTGGCGAGGATTTTAGCAGAAGTCTAGCTCTCGAAATCTATTCGGCTAAAAATGCGGATTTTGGGAATATTCTGTCCAAGATGTAAGTTTCGAGTCTCGAGCCGAGAGTTGAGGTGCCGAGATGGGCCAAGCGATTTTTAAGGCCGAATCGAGAGGATAAATGCCACCTTCGGTCTTGGGTTCATAGAACGAGTCTACTTTGTAAAAAACATCAGCCGGTTCGGAACCCAATACGCAAAAACCATGAGCAAAACCAGGCGGCACCCAAAGCAGTCGACCGTTCATGTCAGATAGTTCGACGGCCGCGTGTTTGCCGAAGGTTTCGGAGTTTGAGCGAATGTCGACGACGACATCAAGAATGGCTCCACGCGTGACTCCGACTAATTTTCCTTGCGCTGGAGCGGTCTGATAATGAAGGCCTCGAAGCACCCCAGGCGCTGATCGAGAGTGATTGTCTTGAACAAAGCGCGTGGGTAGCCCATGCTCGGCAAATCGCTTTTCCTGAAAACGTTCAACAAAAAAACCTCGAGAATCGCCATGAACAGCGAGCTGCACTAAGTACAATCCCTGAAGCTCTAGTTCGGTCACTGAAAATTGAGCTGGGGTCATTTCAGTGGGTCTCCTTGTTGTGTTGAATGAGCAGCAAACCAGAGGTCTAGGCACTCTTCGAGCCCTACCTGCCACTCCGGAAGCCTCACTCCCAAAGTCCTCTCAGCTTTGCTGCAATCGAGGCGAGAATTCTTTGGGCGACGTGCTGGGGTGGGGTACTGTTCGGTGGTGATTTTTTCTAGGTGCTGAACTTTCAGTGGAACACCCCGATCCTTGGCTCGCGAAAAAATCGCCTCAGCAAAGCCATGCCACGAGGTCGCACCCCGATGGCACAAGTGGTATACGCCAGACGGAAAAGATCCTGTTTTCTCCTCGATAATCAAAGCATTCTCGAGTCCTCGAATGGCGGCATCCGCCAGCTGGGGCGCAAAGGTAGGGGCGCCGATTTGATCGTCAACGACTCGAAGAGTGTCTTTTTCAACTCCAAGGCGAAGCATGGTTTTTAAGAAATTTTTTCCTCGGTGGTCATAAACCCAAGAGGTCCTAAAAATCAGGGCCCGGCAACCTGAAGAAAGAATTTCATTTTCGCCAGCAAGCTTGGATAACCCATAGCGATTCAGGGGGCCAGTGGGGTCGATTTCACCTTTGGGCTGGTCGCCGCTTCCATCAAAAACATAATCGGTTGAAAAATGAATCAAGGGCACCCGGTTCACAGCGCACCAGCGAGCCAGTTTCGCGGGAGATTCTTCGTTCACCGCTCGAACAGTGATCGACTCGCTTTCTTGCTCGGCCTGATCGACTGCGGTGTACGCTCCAGCATTAAAAATGGCCCGGGGGCGAAAGTAATCGAGCCGATGGGGTAGGGCCTCAGGAAAATGTAAGGGAAGCACCTCGCGCGAGGCGGCGATGCACCGATGGGGTCCTAGCTGTGCTAGGAGGGCGCGCCCCAACTGTCCCGTCGCCCCAGTCACCAGGACCCGGTCAAACGCAGAATTCATTTAGGCTTTCCTACTGAAGAGGCAACCGAAGAGCCGAAATGAAAGGGGTCATTCAAGATTCGCTTGAGGTACTGGCCATACGCGCTTTTATCTAAGGCCTCGGCGCGAGCCAAAAGTTGGTCTTTTGAGATAAAGCCCTGATGGAAGGCTATTTCTTCAAGGCATCCGATTTTGAGTCCTTGTCGTTGCTCGAGGGTTTGAACAAACTGTGAGGATGAAACAAGCGATTCTGGGGTACCTGTATCGAGCCACGCTACCCCACGACCCAAAAGTTTGACCTCTAAAAGACCATCCTGAAGGTAGGTGCGGTTGAGATCAGTGATTTCATATTCGCCCCGGGACGAGGGTTTTAGGTTTTTCGCTCGTCTCACTACCGAAGAGTCATAAAAGTAGAGGCCCGTGACAGCCCAGGGGCTTTTTGGATTTTTGGGTTTTTCTTCTAAAGACAGAGCTCGACCTTGAGGGTCAAACTCGACCACGCCGTACCGTTCTGGATCGTGCACATGGTATCCAAAAACACAGGCGCCGTTCGAAATGCGAGAGGCCTGCTGAAGCATCGGGACCATCTCATGCCCGTAAAATAAGTTATCGCCTAAGATCAGACATGCCGGGCTTCCGTTGAGGAACTCAGCCCCTAGGTGGAAGGCCTGGGCGATGCCTTCGGGCTTGGCTTGCTCACAGTACTCAAGCTTTAAACCATACTCAGCGCCTGAGCCCAAAAGGCCCTGAATCATGGGCAAGTCGCGGGGGGTGCTGATCACCAAAATCTCACGAATGCCGGCCAGCATTAGCGTCGACAGGGGGTAATAGATGGTGGGTTTATCGTAGACGGGTAAAAGCTGTTTGCTCACCGCTAGGGTTAATGGGTAGAGCCTGGTGCCGCTGCCGCCTGCCAAAAGAATGCCTTTCATCGTGCTCTCAGAGATAGGCCGAAATGCGCTCGGGGGCAAGTTGAAGTAGGGTGCATCTACGGCATTTTTACGATTTTAAGACGGCTTTTACCCAGGCCTCGTGGCTGAGGTACCACTCGATGGTCGATCGAAGTCCTTGCTCGAAATTCTTCATCGATCGTGTAAAGCCCAGTTCATTTTGGGCCTTGCGATCGTCAATGGCGTAGCGCCAGTCATGCCCCGCGCGGTCTTGAACAAACGAAATCTGCTCTTGGTACGATTTACCGTCTTTTCGCGGACGAAGTTCATCTAGGACGGCACAAATGGCTCGAACTACCTCTAGGTTTTTGCGCTCGCTATTGCCACCGAAACAGTAGGTTTCTCCGGCTTTGCCTTTTTCTAGGGCCAAAAGAATGCCTTCGCAGTGATCCTTCACGTAGATCCAGTCGCGAATATTCGCACCTTGCCCATAAACGGGTAATGGCCGGCCTGAAAGAGCACATTGAATCATATGAGGAATCAACTTTTCTGGAAATTGCTTGGGCCCGTAGTTATTCGAGCAATTGGTAGTCACCACATTGAGGCCATAAGTATGGTGCCAAGCCCGAACCAGATGATCAGCCGCAGCTTTTGAGGCCGAGTAGGGGCTGTTGGGTGAGTAAGGGGTCGCCTCAGAGAATTTTCCGGTATCTCCGAGCGCTCCATAAACTTCATCCGTCGATACCTGAAGGTATCGAAAGCTCGCTTTCAAGGGCGAGCCGGCTGGCATTGCGTCGACATAGCCCCGCGCCGATTGAAGCAACTGATAAGTACCCAAGATATTGGTATCGATAAAAGCCGAAGGCCCAGTGATTGATCGATCGACATGGCTTTCGGCTGCAAAATTTAAGAGGGCCGAGCACTGATGCTTGGCCAAAAGTTCTGAAACCAGGCGAGAGTCGCGAATGTCACCAATCACGAGTTCCCATGATCCCGGATGGGAAGCAGTCCTTTGAGCGATGGTGTCTAAATTTTCGCGGTGGCCTGCGTAAGTCATGGCATCGAGGATAATGACCCGATTTCCCCGCTGTACGGCCAGTTCGACAAAGTTGCTTCCGATAAACCCGGCGCCGCCGGTTAAAAGTAGGGTTTTCATGATTTTTGGTCCTTATTCAGGCTCTTTCTGACAGAAAGCCCCTGCTTGATCAATGAGGTTTTAATATTTAAACGGGGGAGAAGATTCCTTCCAATACAGTTCAACGTCCCCTTCTGGATGTCTCCAGCGATTTCGGAGTTGGTAGCCTCGTTCATGAATCGTCTCGCGTTGAGACGAGATCCAACTGTGATTAAAACCATTGATAAGTAGCCCGTCTCCTTCAATTGGGGCTCTTAAGTCATACGGTGACCAATCTTTATTCAAGGGGAGTCTCTCAGACAAGAAAAACAACGCTTCTTCTTCAAGTCCTAAATGGGTGACCTTGGCATGAACGGGGATCAGTGTTTTTAATTCGCGCGCAACAGGAAAAAGAAATTCCGTTAGTCTGCCGCCATTTCTCCAGCGCGTTAAATAAGGCTGATTGTCCAAAGTCCGAATACTATTGTGACTGAGTATAGATCTACACAGAACAATCAGAGAGGCCACGATCACCCATTTTCTAACTTGTGGCGAACGCAAAGCCTCTCGACATGAAAGTAGACAAACACAAATGGCGGGCCAGCAGTTCAGAGTATAGTGGGGAAAGTTATTCTTACAGCGTGCAGCAAAGTACCCCGCACAAACGAGAACCCAACTGAACGCCCAGATGAGAGAAGTGTAGTCTCGCTGACGCCAATTTCTGAGAAGGTGAGCGAAAGGAAGAACCAGTACGAGCGTTAAAAAGAGGAATCCTGGTGGAGTTCGGCTTCCATCCCTTATCAAGATCATAAAAAATGATTTCAGCCAGTCCGAGGGTCTTAGAGGCTTTGAAGACCCCAAGTATTGGGTTAAAAGCGCAAAACTTTCTTGAACCTTTAATAAATTAAAGCCAATCCATAAAAAAAATAGAATCAATGGAGTGACAATTCCAAAAAGAATCACAGGCCATTCCCTGCGTCTGATTGCCGCAAACAAAAATGGAAAGAAAAGTAAAAGTGCAACCTGTTTGGTTAGCAGTGCCAGTCCAAGACAAACACCAATCAAAAAATAGCGATTTTTACTAGAAATCTGAGGAAGAATCGCCGAACTCTCTAAGTTGAGCGCTAATAGCCCAAAGAAGGCGATTCCATGTTCTAGAGTCAAATGGTTACCGCCGAAGTCAATGCTAAACCAAAAGTAGAGTGCCCCTAAAATCCAAGGTGCGCTCGACAGGTTCTCGCGGTTAGTTCGAGACCACTCCCTGTAGAAATAAATTACACTTAGGAGTGAGATAGCCGTCACCCAAATAAGAGGGACGCTCCAAATGAGCCACTCGCGGGAAATCCCTAATTTGATGGGAATGGCATGTAGAATTGAAAATAAAGGCGGGTAGAGGGTTTTGTAATCTACATAAGGTCGTAGCCCGTGAGCGACCAAAGAAGCCTGAGTAAAATAATAGCCGCTGTCGTGGTCCCAAAATCCCCAAAAAATATCGACTAAAAAAACGACAAAACTAATAACGAAAAATAAAGGACCCCAGTAGTGTAGGAACTGGCTCTTTAATGACCTGGTATTAGTTTGACTGAAGTACTTTTCCATTTTTGATCATATTTTTGCGAATAAAGTGTGGCCTTCCTTTGACCTCTTCGAATACTTTTCCCAGGTACTCTCCTAAAAGGCTCAGGCCAAATAGGTTAAGTGATCCAAAAAAAATGACAACCAGCAAAATGGTTGTCACGCCATGGGGAGCAGAGTCTTTGTCGATCAACTTTGAAATGATCTGAAAAGTCATCAGTAAAAAAGAAATCAACAGCAGCACTGCACCAGAAAAGCTCATGACATTCAGTGGGGTATTGCTGAAAGATAAGATCCCTTTTTTTGCCCATCCTAGATTTTTAAAGAAGCTATTGGTTGTTCTACCAAACATTCTTTCAGGGCGAACATATTCAACGCCAGTTTGTTTAAAGCCCACAAAAGCACGAAGACCCCTTAAGAAGAGATCTCTCTCTGGAAATTCAAGTAGATGTCGGACAACACGATGATCGATCAGCGAGAAGTCTCCAGCATCACGAGGAATCGGTACATAGGAAAACTTACTAAAGACCCAATAAAAAAGTTTATAAGCGATCTGCATATAAATG
>JAGWZD010000060.1 GCA_018968995.1 Bdellovibrionales bacterium | reverse complement strand
GAGTTGGAGTTGGCCCGGATGGCATCCTCGGGAAGGGGCTCAGACGCGGCCTAAGTATTTTGACTGGAGCAATTCCTGGTCTGTGTTAAATGAATGGAGAGAATCCAGATCTAAGCTCTCGTGGTGGAATTGGTAGACACGCTGGTCTTAGGAACCAGTGCCGAAAGGCGTGACAGTTCGAGTCTGTCCGAGAGCACCAAAAATCAGTTTAATTGTTTCGGAACTTTTTTTGCTTGTCTCGTCTGGGATGAGGGACGTCCTTTCGTCATTGGGCTTGTCTTATACGCGTCAGTTTTTCCTGCACCGACCCATGGTGATTTTTGATTTCGATGGCACGCTTGCGGCTTTGTCCCCGAATCGAAACGAGGTGCAGCTCAAGCCATTGACGCGTGCGCTTGTGTCTCGGTTGAGTCAGTTCCTTCCGGTGGGAGTGGTTTCCGGGAGAGAGCTTTCAGACTTAAAAAAGAGGCTTCATGGCTTAGATCGTTTAGCGCTCGTGGGAAATCATGGAGCAGAGCTAGTCGAAGAAAATGATGGTGTTTCTCGTGAACAATCTGAACGAGCTATCCTCGCAGTGAGCGCATTTTTGAGCGCTCTCGATTGTTTATCGATTGTCCGCGATCTTCCTCGATCAGTGATTGAAAATAAAAAGCTATCGATCACTTTTCACTGGAGAGGACTAGATTTAATAACAGCAAAAAAGGCCTCTCAGATGATCCAGCAAATGGCTTTAGATCGGGGAGGCTTTCGCTTGGTTCCTGGAATAGAGAGTTTAAGCCTGGTGCCTCGGGGATTGAGCGACAAAGGGGACGCTGCTTTGAGGCTTTTAGAGTCGGCCCATGCCAGGCATCTGGTTTACCTGGGGGACGAGGATACGGATGAAGACGTTTTTGTGAAGGCCCGCGGTGAGAGGTTCATGGGGATTCGGGTGGGCCCATCTGCACCTTCGGCCGCAGAGTGGTTTGTTTCGGAGCAAAGCGAAGTGGACCGTTTGTTGGAAGTTTTTCTGGCGTTAGTGGCAGGGCCCACAGCCGCCATGCCCTTCATGGCCTGATCC
Source organism: Bdellovibrionales bacterium (assembly GCA_018968995.1). GTDB lineage: Bacteria > Bdellovibrionota > UBA1018 > UBA1018 > UBA1018 > CAIOHW01. Next base: position 7,786 of record JAGWZD010000060.1, on the reverse strand, counting down.
CCCACCCGAGTCCCCGCCTGAGTCCCACGGGCCGTGACAACCATGCATTGTCCCCTCGCGTAAGTCACCCTGTCCCCCGACCGCAAAGCGTGAGATTTGCTTTTTAGCGGCGTTTTTTCCGCACTTCGGACAGGCCGGGGCAGCTGATTCGTGGCTAGAGACGCGTTCCTCAAAGCGGTGCTGACAGAGTTCGCAGGAGTATTCGTAGACAGGGGCCATGCTTGCTTTAGTGTACCATGCTCTGGATCAATCGAACCGTGTTGTGCTACCCAGAAGAGGTGCGACCCCGTAGCTCAGTTGGATAGAGCAGATGCCTTCTAAGCATCAGGTCGGGGGTTCGATTCCCTCCGGGGTCGCCATCTTTCATTTTTCTAATTAATTTCAATGACTTATATTGCAGCATGAGCCGATTAACGGAAAAACTTCAGACCCGATGCGCACGCTGCCGTCTGCGCCCAAGCTTGTGTCTTTGTCGGGATTTTCCGGTTTTTGCCGGCCTTCGCTCTGAACTTCGCCTGATCATTCATCGCTACGAGGGCAATACAACAACCAACACGGGGCTTCTCGCCTGTGAGATTTTACCGGGCTCCAAGGTGTTATGGCGCGGAGCTAAACCAGGAGAGTCTGAGGATCCCTGGATTCGTTCTTCGGAATTGCTCTGCGAAGGAAGAACTCCACTATTACTTTTTCCCGAACCCACGGCCGAAGTGGTGGACGAAAAATGGGTCGAGAAACGTCGCGCACGGAATCCTTCAGAACAATTTACGCTAATAGTTCCCGATGGAAGTTGGCGGCAGGCCAGACGCGTTGGCAGACGAGAGCCGGCTTTAGGGGGAATGATCCGAGTGACTCTTCCCCCAGGGCCACCGTCGGAATACCGACTACGTCGTGAGCCACAGGCGCGGTTTGTGAGCACCTTTGAAGCGATTGCGAGAGTTCTTGGTGCCCTTGAGGGCCATCAAGTTCGTGCGGAACTCGAGACCATTTTTAGAAAGTTCGTGGGTCGACACCTTTGGTCTCGTGGAGATTTAGAAGCTCATGAAGTTCCAGGAGGGATCCCTGAGGCCGCAATTCATGAGCGGCAGGTGAGTGGCTTTCCCAGGCGATGGAACGGCCCGCCTGCTTAGTGAGCAAGCTCGAGGCGTACTACCTGCTTTTCTAAGGCCTCAATGATTTGCTTACTGTGCTCGGGACCCCGTGTTTCAAGAGTGAGAGCCACTTCGGTTTGATCAATCATCGTCGTAGGCTCGTCGCGGTCATGGATTGCTTGCAAGATGTTCGCGCCCTGAGCTGCCAGAAGCTGGGTTAACTTCGCCAAACTTCCTGGTCGATCTGCAATCACGACATTCATTCGAAGACGGCGGCCCTTACGAATCATCCCTCGATCAATAATTCGCGAGAGAAGATTGACGTCAATGTTCCCTCCGCTCACGATCACCACGACGTTTCTCCCCCGGATTTCATCGCGGATCTGATCCAGAGCCGCTAAGGCAATCGCTCCTGAGCCCTCTGCAACTGTTTTGGCCTTCTCAAGGAGTGTCAGGACAGCTGCTGCTGTACTTTCATCGTCGACTTCCACCAGACGATGAACTCTTTTACTCAGCAGATCCCGCATGGTCTCGCTAGCTGTGCCAACGGCGATTCCGTCGGCAAAGGTATTCACAGGAAGAACCGGTTCAACGTGTCCCGCACGAATCGAGCGAATCAGTGAGGGCGCCCCTGAGGCTTGCACCCCGACGAGTCTTGTTTGCGGGCGCATCTTTTCAAACGCGACTGCAAGTCCCGTCATAAGGCCACCTCCTCCCATGGAGCTGACTACGAAATCGGTGTCTGAAAGCTGATTGAGAATCTCTACGCCAGTGACTCCTTGGCCGGCGATCACGCTAGCATCTTCGAATGCTGGGATATAAACGCGACCTTCTTTTGAGGCGAGTTCCTTGGCATGAAAAAAGGCCTCGTCATAATTTTCTCCAGAAAGAATGACCTCTGCTCCTAATGCGCCGGTGTTTTGCACTTTTACCAGCGGAGCATTTTTCGGCATGACGATTTTTGCTGAAACTCCAAGGAGTCTTGAGCCCCACGCGACTCCTTGAGCGTGATTTCCGGCGCTTGCGGCGATGACGCCTCGGGCTCGTTCTTCCGCACTCAGCTGAGAAATTCGATAAGTAGCCCCTCGAATCTTGAAGGAGCCAATCGGCTGCATGTTTTCAAGCTTCAGATAGATGTCGCATCCAAAAGCTTCAGACAGCCAAGCGTTGTGCAGAAGAGGTGAGGGCTCGAGGTGCTGGCTGAGAAAGGATTGGGCTTTTTGAATTTCTTCGAAAGTGACGTCGAATATTCGGCTCATTTTTCGGGTTCCTCGAGGCTGTCGCTTAGCCCCGATCTTACCCTCAATTAGCCAGCCAGAGCACGGGGTTTTTCTTGAGTGGCGGCCGAACCCAGGCTGGGTTGAAGTACCCAAACAGGACAGGATGCCCCTCGAACAACTTGACGCGTAATGCTTCCCAGAAGAGCCGAGGCAATTGGGCCACTCCGAGAGGCTAGGGCGAGAAGCCCGATTTTTTCACGTTCAATCAGTGCAAGCAGGTGCTCCGGGATATTTCCCATAGTTTCATCTAAAACAAATTCACACTCTACTCCGTGATTTTTGGCCCAACGGCTCCAAGCGTTTCCGTGTCGTTCGCATTCCTGAACTTCTTGCGCGAAATAATTTCTGGCGGGAACCCAGGCCCCAGAAAACAGGTACGCTCCAGATTGAAAGAGGGGTTCCATCAGATTTGGAACTGCATGATAAAGCCACACTTTTGATTTTAATTGAGCCGCGAAATTGACGACTTGTCGAAAGACTTGTTTCGAGCCAGAGCCGAAGTCGGTTGAGAACAATATTTTTTCAAGGCCGCGAATTTCATGAATCTCTGGACCAATGGTGAGAGTTGGAACCTGAGACCTTAAAAGAAGGGTCTCTGCAAAGCTTCCTAGAATAAGACGCGCGGGCCCACGTCGACCGTGGGTGGGCAAGGCCACAAAGGTCGCACCTCGGGCTTTTGCGTACTTCTCTAAAGCTTCAGCTGCGGCTCGAACGCGAATTCGTCGTTCAGTGATCACTTGAGCGGGGAGAAGGGACTTCAGTAATGCGGGGCGATGAGCCGAATGCTGATCAACGATTTGGTTCAGTGCCCGCTGGGCTGTTTCTTGGAATGCGGGGCCGATCGAATGGTTTAGCTGCGAGGGGCTCAGAACGTAAAGCGGCTCGACTTGTAGGTTCGTGCGCTGCGCCCAGGACTCTAGGACAGAAGCCGAATGCTCCATGAGAGAGCCCGGTTCGCGAATAGCATCAATGGCCCAAATCACGAGCATTGCTTTAAAACAATGCAAGAGCTAGGCGAATCACTCGGAAAGGAATCCGGCCTGACGGCAGATCAGCGATCAGCTCTGTTCGAGGTCGAGATAAAACGTTTCGCTGTCGTCATTGTACCCAAAAAGCTCAGCGTAGCGGCCCCAATTCACTAACATCAAGAAGGTTTGCTCGGCATTTTCATTTGGAATTAACTCAGCCAGCTTTTCTAAGACGTCATCCCGAAGAGCGCGATGGTCTTCTTTGTCTTTCAGGTACTGAACCAGAGTCTTAAAGAGTGGCACGGTCATCAGCTGGTCGTGGATGATGCCTTTACGATCACTAATTCCTGCATCGGAGACTTTATTGCCTATGGGAGTAACCTCCACGTCTCCTCCCGGAGTGTGCACGACCCCCAGAAGCTCTGCTGCGCGGATGACCGCCAGGGTTTCGCCAAATTCCATCTGAAGCTCGCTGGCGAGCTTGTAGATGTCCTCGCGCCCGCCTTTCGAGATGAGGAGTTCAACAAGCCCTAGGATCTCACTGATCCCAATTTGTGGAAGTGTTTCGAGAGTTCTAGTTCCGCCAGGTTTATCCATACAGTTTCAGTTCGTTCCTTTACGCGATCAGCGAGAAAATCTTATCGACGTACTCGCTAAACGCCTTGTCCCTCTTCCGCCGGGGGCGCGGCAGGTCGATCGTCAGGTCTCCTGCGATCTGACCCGGTTTGCTCGAGAGAACCAACACGCGGTCGGCCAGCTCGATGGCTTCTTCGATCAGGTGGGTGACCATCACCACCGTATTGACCGGGAAGTCACGATCCGCCCAGATATCCAAAAGCTCGTCACGCAAGTTGATCGAGGTCAGGGCATCCAGGGAGGAAAAGGGTTCATCCATCAAAAGAATTTCTGGTTCGACGGCAAGCGCTCGGGCCAAGCCCACGCGCTGTTTCATCCCACCAGAAAGCTCACGAGGATAGGCTTCTTCATAGCCTTCTAAGCCTACTTTGGCGATATAGAATGCAGCCCGTTTTCGACGCGCTGCGCGATCTAGTCCGCGCGGCTCTAGGCCGAGTTCAATGTTCTCAGCGACCGTCAACCAAGGAAGTAGAGCGAAGTTCTGGAAGACCATGGCGGCTTCGAGGTTCGTCGAAACCAGGGGCTTCTCCTTGTAGATGACCTTTCCCTCAGAGGGGCGAAGTAGGCCGTTGATGATGCGTAAAATGGTGCTCTTACCCGCTCCAGAAGGACCTACAATGGCGATAAATTCCCCTTCGCGGGCTTTGAAGCTCACGTCCTTCAGAACGGTTACATCGCCCTGGGGGAGGCGGAAGCGCTGCGTGACGTGTTCGAGTTCAAAGAGGATCTGGCCGGAAGTCATTTATGCCTCCAGCTTGTAGCGATCGACGGTCGATCGGTAAATGGGTTTCCAAAAAAAGGCATTCAGAAGCAGAATCCAGCCGACCATCGCAGCTATGCAGAGGGTGATCGCCTGGTGATTGCCCAGCTCATAAACGGCTCGGTCCAGCAAACTCCCTAATCCCCGAACCTGAAGAACCTGGCCTTGTAATTTCACGTACTCCGATACGACTAAGGCGTTCCAGCCCCCGCCCCAAGCAGTAATGGCCCCTGTGACCAAGGCGGGAGCCATGGCCGGGAATACCAGTCGCTTCCACATTTGTACCCTTGTGAGACCCAGAGCCCTCATGGCTTCGATCAGGTCATGGGGGATTGTTGCAACACCCCCGAGACAATTGAACAGTGGGTACCAAAACATCCCTGTGAGCAGTAGCGCAATGCTGGCAGATTCCATTCCTCCACCCACTTTTCGGACGGCCACTAATACGATCAGTGGAAAAAGCGCGACTGCGGGAAGACTAGCGCCAACCTGTGCAATGGTGGTGAAGAGCTGACGAATGCGAGGCTTATCCCAGCAAATCAAAACAATCGGAATGGTGCCTGCGATAGAGATGACTAAAGCAAGAATCAGACGCAATGTTGAGTAGAGTACCGCAAGAGGGATTTCTCGAGTGATCGACGGCCAGGGTGGCGATAGCCAGCGAACCAAAACTAGCGCAGCAGCAAGTCCCAGAATCGCCCCCAAAGCGCTCAGAAGTACTGTTCGCACCCATTTGGCCTTTGCGATCAGCTGCTCGTACTTTTCATAACTCGGTAGAGCCAAATTTCGATACAGAGCTTCGCCCGTCCAGGCAATGATCGCCGCCGGGAGATCCCAAAAAAGAGGCAGCAAAATTTCTCGGGTCATCCATGTGAGCGGAAAAAGTAGGGCTCTGAGCATTCGCCTTAAGGCTGAGGCGACAGGCTTGAGTTTGAAGGTTAATTCATGAACCCACTCGGGACTTCGATGAGCCCCCGAGTCCGCCGAGGAGTAGGCTGTTTCCTGGCGAAAGCGTTCCGCCCAAATCGATAGAGGTCTCCAAAAAAGAAAATCGAACGCCAAAATCAGGGCAGTCAGTGAGGCCAAGCCCCAGCCCAGCAGATCGATTTTATTGGTCTCGGCAGCGCGAGATAGAAAACTACCGATTCCAGGCAAATTGTATTGAATGAGACCCACAGCGATAATTTCGCAGGCCACCAAAAAGTACCAGCCATTCGACCAAGATAAAATGCTGTTATAGACCAATCGAGGCACGCAAGCAGGGGCGTAAAGTCGCCAGAATTTTTGTGAGCCTTTTACTCCGAAACTTTCGATCGCATCGTAGTTATCTTGAGGAATGGTTTTAGTGGCCTCGTAGACTGCAAAAGCAAGATTCCACGCCTGACTGGTAAAAATGAGAAAGACGCTGGCGAGTTCAATGCCAAGTCGGTGACCCGATGTGGCGCCGATGAAAAATGAAATAGCGGCCGGAAAAAAACCTACTTGAGGAACGGACTGTAAAGTGTCCAAAAGCGGCAGAATGATGCGCTCTCCTAGTTTCGATCGCGCGGCAGTGAGTCCCAGTAGAAACGCAAAAACCAAAGAAGCCGAATAGCTGACTAGCACCCGAATAAGCGACAGAGTCAGTGCGCCTGGAAGGTCTCTGAGGGTAAGTTCCTCGGCTTTGAGCTGAACTAAGTGAATTCCTCCTCGGTATAATCCGATGGTTGCCGCGAGGAGGCCTAAAAAAAGCACGAAATACATCGCACTGTTTTGGGCTTTTTCGCGGACATGACGAGGAAGACCTCGACTCGCTGTTCGGTTAGCGGGCGCCATCGTTGCGGTTATATGTCCGCTCGCCTTATTTTGGAACCTGCAGAACAATATTCTGCGAATTAGTGCCCGCTAAAAAATCGTGCATCCAGGGAGTAGGCTCCTGGTCCCAAAAGAGCCATGACCAGAAGGATCACAGCAAGATTCAAGGCGTACTCGTTGCCCGGAGGCTGATTAGTGATCAGGTAGCCTCCCCCTTTATGACCGATCACTGCAGCAACCACGAGCGTTACCATGCAAATCAAGGCAGCGGGACGGTAGCAGAGCCCAAGCACCAGGAGGAGGCCGCCAATCAGCTCGGTTAGCATCGCCACTCTCGCCTGAACCGAGGCGAAAGGAACCCCGAGGCTTTGAAGCCAGTTCACAAATCCTTGCATGGCCTGTGGTCCCCCAGGACCGACTACACCAAGTTTGCCTAGTCCATGGACGATGAGGCAGGGCCCAATGAACAATCGAAGAAGTAAGATGGCCATTTGCTGCGCTTCAGACGACTCGGCGATAAAAAGGTTCATCGTGCTCGAGTGCCATGTTGTGGCCGCTCATTCAATTAAAATTCTCATTAATTCAATATGTTAAGCACAGAAAGGGGAGTGCTAGAGGTGCGGTGTTTTGTGAATGGTGGGCCGCGAAGGGATCGAACCTTCGACCCGCAGATTAAGAGTCTGCTGCTCTACCAACTGAGCTAGCGGCCCACTTACCCCAAGTCACAAGAACAAAAGGATGCCTGCAGATAGCACCGCACTCAGGTATGTGCAAGCCCTCAATGAGGGAGCTATACTGGCCGAGATGAACTTTATCTTGAGGGCCCTTTTGGGCCTTTCCCTCCTGATCGCGGGTAATGCCCTGGCCACGACTTTCATGCCCACCCCTTTCCCGGACAAGGTGGAGGATGCTCCCTCGATCGTTCGGGGCACGGCTGGCAACTCGGTCTCCGACTGGGGCATCGGACGCGATGGTGTGAAGCGGATTTATACCTACACCGAGCTCAGTCCCAAGGAAGTGATCAAGCAGGGCCCGGGTGAGCCGATTCCCACGAACACAATCAAGATCCGGGAACTTGGGGGCACCAAGGACGGAATGGGGATGGAAGTCTCGGGGACCGCTCATTTTAATCGCGGCGAAGACGTTGTCGTCATGCTGGGCGATCGGACGAGTGACGGGGCCTTTGAAGTCCGCGGGATGATGATGGGCAAGTTCAATATCGAGCGCGACTCCCAGGGCCGCGAAGTGCTCTCGGGCCCA
>JAGWZD010000059.1 GCA_018968995.1 Bdellovibrionales bacterium | reverse complement strand
CCTTGTTCCCTTAATTTTGGCAACGTTGTTAGCAGAGCCCCTCCTTCGATGGGCAGGGCACTCATTGAAATTTATTTTCTGGTAGATCGCCCTTCTTGGCGTGGGCTATAACCCTGAAACAATGGAATATATTCCGGTTCTTATCCTGATGGCAGTGGGTGCTGCGATCGGCGCTGGTGCGATGGTCTTATCTTCGCTTCTGGGCCCGAAAGCCCCCAATCGTCGTAAAAACATGGCTTTCGAATGCGGTATGGAGCCTCACGGCGATGCTAAGCATCGCTTCTCTGTTCGCTTTTACTTAGTGGCTATTCTGTTTCTTTTGTTCGACGTTGAAGTTCTTTTCTTTTACCCCTGGGCGGTTGTCTTCAAGCAGTACCTCTCAATCAACGCCTTTATTTTGATTGAGATGGCGTTGTTTGTGTTGATCCTCCTGGTTGGCTACTTCTATGTGCTCGGCAAGGGCGCACTAGAGTGGGATTAGATTTCAGAAAGGTTTAGGGTGTTATGTCCAAAGACGGATCATCAGGTTTTTTCACCACCAAGCTCGAGGCCTTTGTTGACTGGGGCCGAAAGAACGCGCTCTGGCCGCTACCTTTCGGAACAAGCTGCTGTGGAATCGAGATGATGGCAACTTTTGCGGCCGATTATGACATTGGTCGTTTTGGCGCCGAGGCACTCAGGTTCTCTCCTCGGCAAGCAGACCTTCTGATTGTTGCAGGAATCGTGAACACAAAAATGGCGCCTGTTCTGAAGAATATTTACGACCAAATGGCAGACCCGAAGTGGGTGATTTCTATGGGTGCGTGCGCTTCATCTGGTGGGATATTTAATGTGTATAGCGTCACTCAGGGTATCGACACCATTATTCCAGTAGACATCTATGTGCCCGGGTGTCCGCCCGCACCCGAAGGTGTCCTCCACGGTCTCATGCGTCTTCAAGAGCTGATTCAGAAGGGCGACACTCATTATCATCGCCGACAAAGGGCGGTTCAGCCGGAGCGGGGAGCCTAAGCGATGACCACAGACATTAGGACACCAGTGCCAACCGTTTACGGCGACTTTGGAAAAAAGTATCAAGCTCTTTGGAAGTCTCAGATTGAGGCGCTTCAGGCCAAGCTCGGCTCAGCGATTCAAGAGGTTCGTTGGCCTGGCGCTTATCCCACGGATGTTCCGATTATTTATGTTGTCTCTAGCTCTATTCTTAGTGTCCTTCAGGAGCTGAAGGAGGGGGTAGAGAATAACTATGATTTCCTATCTGACCTCACGGCCACAGACGAAGAAATCGAACCACGATTCGAGGTTATCTATAATCTCGCGTCCGTGGCCTCGGGGTCGAGAATTCGGGTAAAGGTGCGCCTGCGAGAGGGAGACGAAATTCCCTCAGCAACGGGTCTCTGGACCGGGGCAAACTGGGCTGAGCGTGAAGTTTGGGACATGTTTGGTATCAAGTTTTCAGGTCATCCAGATCTTCGACGAATCCTCATGGACGAGCGTTGGGAGGGGCATCCCCTTCGTAAGGATTATCCTCTCCGCGGATACCAAATTTTTCCCGACACTCAGCCGATCCACGTGGAACTACTCAAGGATTAAAAATGGAAAATCAGAAGCCTCATGGCGAGTTTGGACTGCCCCCGTCGGAGAACTACACTATCACTGTGGATGTTCCAGAGCGCGATCACGATCCAGATGATCTCTGGAAGGATTCACGGGTCTTCGTAAATATTGGGCCGACTCATCCCGCAATGCACGGGGCGCTTCGTATGTGTGCGCGACTCAACGGGGAGACCATTGAAAAGTCATACTGTGAGTTCGGATATACTCATCGGGCAAAGGAAAAGCTCGGTGAGAATCGAACGTACCATAACTTCATCGTCTATACAGACCGCCTCAATTACTGCTCGGCGCTGATTAATAATGTCACTTACGCAATGGCAGTTGAGAGACTGATGGGTATTCAGGTACCTGAGCGAGCAATATGGATTCGGATGATCTGCTCAGAAATGGCGCGGGTGATTGATCATCTGATTTGTGTTGGAGTAAATGCGCTAGACCTTGGAGCATTCTCATTTTTTCTCTATGGATTTCACCAGCGAGAAGAGGCCTACACACTAATTGAAAAGCTTTGTGGGGCGCGCCTCACTACCTCATACACGCGAATTGGCGGGCTGATGCAAGACGCCCCTTCCGGATGGCAAAAAGATGTAAAAAGTTGGGTTGCCAGAACGCGCGAAGTGGTTCGCGAGATGGACCAGCTGCTCACCAATAATCGCATTTGGTGCGACAGAACGCAGGGCGTAGGTGTTTTTACAAAAGAACAGTGTATGAAATACAGTTATTCGGGCCCAAGCGCGAGAGCTGCCGGGATCGACCGAGATCTGCGAAGAGATCAGCCCGTAATGTTCTATCGAAATGTTGAGTTTGACATTCCTACTGGCAAGAACGGCGATGTTTTTGATCGGTACATGGTACGCATGGCCGAGATCCATCAGTCTTTAAATATTATTGCTCAATGTGCAGACAAGATTCAGCCCGGACCAGTCTGGTCTGAGGATAAGAGAGTACGAATTCCTGATAAGGGCGTGGTTTTTAATACTATGGAGGGCTTGATTCATCACTTTAAGTTCTTCATGACTGGATTCGAAGTCCCACCAGGAGAGGCGTACACGACGTTCGAGGCCGCAAACGGCGAGCTCGGTTTTTACATAGTCAGTAAAGGCGGGCCGCGCGCGCATCGCATGAGAATCCGGGGTCCCTCAGTGTGGCACTACCAGGGGCTGAGCGAGATGTCTCAGGGAGCAAAGATTGCGGATATGGTGGCCAACCTTGGGTCGATCAACATTATTGCCGGCGAGTTAGATCGCTGAACATTGATTTTTAGGCGAAGGGCGGAGGTTTAAAGATGTCCAAGCTCCTGTCACAAAAGTTTTATGAAGAGATGAAAAAGCTAGAGCCGCGTTACCCCACCAAGGTCGCGCTTCTGCTTCCCGCATTACATGAGGCTCAAAGAGAGTACGGGTGGTTGCCAGGAGAGGTGATGGATGAGGTTGCCGCATATATCGGGATTCATCCAGCACAGGTGCGAGAGGTGGCCAGCTTTTACACCATGTATAACCTCAAGCCTGTTGGAAAGTATCACCTAAAGATTTGCACTAATGTGGCCTGCTGCCTTCGAGGAGCAGATGAGCTTGTCGAGCACTGCGAGAAAAAATTCGGAATTAAGTGCGGTGAGACGACACCAGATAAGAAGTTCACGTTGGCAGAAGAAGAGTGCTTGGGGGCCTGTGGAACAGCGCCAGCCATGATGCTCAATGACGACTATCACGAGAATCTAACTCCCGAGCGACTAGATCAGCTCTTGGCGGGTTTAAGGTAAGCGAGGCAAGGATCATGGCCGAATCAACGCAAATGTTTAAGCCACACTTTACCGAGGAGGCGCGCGGACTCGCTTATTATCTCGGAAAAATGAATGGATATGCGGCCCTCAAAAAGGCACTCGCAATGACGCCAGAGGCGATTATCGACGAAATGAAAAAGTCGAACATGCGGGGGCGTGGAGGCGCGGGCTTTCCGACCGGCGTTAAGTGGGGATTTATTCCAAAGCAGAGCCCGAAGCCAAAATACCTGGTTTGCAATGCCGATGAGTCTGAGCCTGGAACGTTCAAAGATCGCGACATTATGAGATACACGCCCCACCTCTTGATAGAGGGTATGCTGATCGGGGGGCATGCGATCGGCGCGGCCACAGGATACATTTACATTCGCGGTGAATACGTCCGCGAGGCAAAGCTCCTCAATGAGGCCATTGATGAAGCCTATGCGAAGGGATATCTGGGAAAAAACATTCTTGGAACAGGGTTTAATTTCGACCTTACGGTTCACCGTGGAGCGGGCGCATACATCTGTGGAGAAGAAACGGCGCTATTGAACTCACTCGAAGGTAAGCGGGGCGAGCCGCGAGTAAAGCCCCCATTTCCCGCTCAGTCTGGTGCTTTCGCCGGACCCACAATCGTGAATAATGTTGAAACACTCGCAGCAGTACCCATGATCATTAACAATGGTGGTGAGTGGTTTGCGAAGCTGGGGCGACTCGAGAAGTCGGGTGGAACTCGCCTAATTTCTGTTTCAGGCCATGTTAAAAAACCAGGCGTCTATGAGCTGGATGCTGGAAGCGTGACGATTCGCGAGCTCATTTATAATGTGTGTGGCGGAATTCTGGGAGACAAGAAGCTCAAGGCTGTCATTCCTGGCGGCTCATCTGCGCCGGTTCTCTCTGCCGACGAGATCGATGTTATTTACGATATTGAACCATTGATGAAAATTGGCTCAATGATGGGCTCAGCAGCCTTGATGGTAGTAAGCGAAGATTACTGTGTTGTGAGGCTACTTAAGCGGATCACCAAGTTTTATGCGCACGAGTCCTGTGGACAATGCACCCCTTGTCGCGAAGGCTGTAAGTGGATGGAGGACATTCTTCATCGCCTTGAAGATGGCCATGGGCGAGAGCAGGACTTGGCTTTGCTTCTAGATATTGCGGACAACATCAACGGTAAAACGCTTTGCGCACTAGGCGATGCGGCAGCGGGACCGGTTTCTAGCTTTGTAAAAAAGTTTCGTGCCGATTTTGAGGCGCATATTCGAGGTGGAAAATGCCCAAATGCATAATTGATGGTCGAGAGGTTGAGTTCACGCCCGGACAAAATCTTATTGATGTGGCCAAGAGTGCGGGCATAGAAATCCCCTTTTTCTGCTATCACCCGGGTCTGTCGGTAGTCGCGCAGTGCCGAATGTGTGCCGTTGAGATCGAAAAGTTCCCCAAGCTTCAGACGGCCTGCTCTACTCCAGCGACCGAAGGCATGGTGGTGAAGACTCAGTCGGACAAGGTGAAGCAGAACCAGAAATCAGTGATGGAGTTCCTGCTGATCAATCACCCGCTCGACTGCCCAGTTTGTGATAAGTCGGGCGAGTGTGACCTCCAGGATCAGTCCTACGGATATGGCAGCGCCTATATGCGCACTTCCGAAGAGCGGAGAACCTATGTTGATCTAGACATGGGCCCAGTAATTCAAAAGAACATGAATCGATGTATTCATTGTACCCGCTGTATTCGCTTTGGCGATGAAGTGGCTGGAATCCGAGAAATGGTCGCCATTCAGCGTGGAAACAATACGGAAATCACGACAATTGACGGAAAACAGTTACAAACCGAGTACGCTGGAAATTACGCAGACATTTGCCCCACCGGCTCGCTGACGCTGAAGGACTTCAGGTTTAAAAAAAGAGCGTGGTTTCTTAAGAAGACACCCACCATTTGTGAGGGTTGTTCACGCGGCTGTAGTCTCGAACTTCAGCATGAGGCAAACGTCATTTATCGTTGTATCGCCCGTGAGAATAAGGAAGTGAACAAACATTGGATATGTGATGAGGGCAGGTTTAATTACCACTACGTCCAAGAGTCTGATCGCATCACTGAACCGGCTGTGAAACAGGGAACGGCCCTTCAGATGTCCGCATGGAAACAAGCGGTCCTTTCTGCGCGTGAGGCAGTCGCTGGCAAAAAAGTAGCTGTACTTGTGGGATCTGACTTAACTCAAGAAGAGGCCGCCATGGTACAGCAGTTTGCCAAGTCTAAACTCGCTAGTGCCCCGGTTTTTCATTTCGGAACTCCCGGCGTTGAGTCAGCCAAGGATGACGATGCGGCGGACTCGTTGCTGAAAAGAAAAAGTAAAACAGCAAACCTTCATGGGATGGAAAAGCTAGGAATCGCCCCCTTCACGGCCATGCCGTCAGGGGTTCATGCAGCCATTGTTTTTCGAGGCGGTCGCGCTCAGTTGCCCACCCTTGCGGTCTCAACAAGGATTGGGGTTGGGGTTTTCAAGCGCAGTGAATCGTTGGAGTTTGAGGCGGTTCTTCCTGGAACGGCCTTCGCCGAGAAGGATGGCACTATTGTAAACTTCATGGGCATGGAGCAGCGTTTAAAGCGCGCAATTGCTGCTCCACGCGAGTGCAAGAGCTTATCCGAAATTCTCATGATGTGGACAAACCTGTGATGGAAACACTACTTTCTTTGCTTTCTCAGATTTGGGCCAGTCACGCTGTTTTGATCATCACGGCCATCAAGGCTGTATTGGTAGCGGTCACCTTGTTACAGGTGGTGCCGTTGATGGTGTGGCTTGAGCGGCGAGGCTCGGCGGTGATGCAAAAACGATTGGGGCCCAATCGAATTGGGCCCCTGGGGCTTTTTCAGGGCATCGCCGACGGCGTAAAGGCATTGTTTAAAGAAGACAATCCTCCGGCGCACGTTTTTAAATTCTATTATCGTCTCGCGCCAGTAGTTAGTCTGATTCCAGCGTACATGACCTTTGCGGTGATTCCTTTTGCAAGCTCTATCGCCATTGGCGAGCATACTATTAGCTTTCAGGTGGCGGATTTGAATGTAGGGTTTCTGTACATTTTCGCCATCGCATCGCTGGGTGTTTACGGCATCATCATGGCTGGCTGGTCGTCTAATAATAAGTACTCTCTGCTCGGTAGCCTTCGCTCTTCGGCTCAAATGATCAGCTATGAGCTTTCGTTAGGGTTATCAGTGGTCGGGCTTTTGATGATCTTTTCAAGCGTACGCCTGGGCGACATTGTCCGACAACAAGGTGAACTGCTAGTCCAGCTAGGGCCCCTGTCGATTCCGAAGTGGGGAATTTTTATTCAGCCTCTCGGCTTTCTGATTTTTCTGGTTTCTGCATATGCAGAGACCAACCGTTTGCCCTTTGATCTTCCCGAGGGAGAGTCAGAGATTGTGGCCGGTTATCATTTGGAATACGGCTCGATGCATTTCGCGCTTTTTATGATGGCGGAATATATCAACATGACCGTTGCGGCCGCTCTTACGGCAACCCTGTTTTTTGGTGGATGGCAAATGCTTCCCGGCTTGCCCGCTCTTCAGGCTCTTCTAACTCAAAACTTAGGGCTAGTCGGCACGCTCGCCGATCTGCTCAGAGTACTGTTTGAGCTCGGCTCTTTCGTGGCTAAAACGGCCTTTTTCTTGTGGCTCTTTGTTTGGGTACGCTGGACTTTGCCGCGATTTCGCTATGACCAACTTATGGATCTCGGTTGGCGGGTCATGCTGCCCCTCTCGCTAGCCAACATCTTTGTTACAGGCATTCTCATTTACTACAAGGTGCTCTGAATATGATTGTTAAAAACCGACCCGGCATATTTCAAAGGTTCTACCTTCTCGAGGCCTTAAAGGGCCTAAGGATTACGATAACCAAGGTTTTTCAAAAAAAGGTAACCATTCAGTACCCCGAAGAGCGCCGGGAGTATTCCGATCGCTTTCGTGGCATGCACTACATTAAATCTGTGAATGGGGTCGAAAACTGCACGGCCTGCATGCTCTGTCCCACCGTTTGTCCAGCCGAATGCATTCACATTGAGGCGGGTGAGCGGCCAGATAAAGAAAAGTATCCAGTAAAGTTTGAGATCGACTCTTTGCGCTGTTGTTTCTGCGGCATGTGTGAAGAGGCCTGCCCCAAGGACGCGATCAAACTGAGTAATATCTATGAAATGAGCCAGACAACCCGTGAGGCATGGGACAAGGACTATCTGATGGAACAAAGAGGTCACAAATGAGCGAGATTTCTCCGGTTGCCTTTTATCTTTTCGCCGGGATGGCGTTAGCGTTTTCTGTGCTAACGGTGCTGAAAAAAAATCCAGTCGCCAGCGCATTTAGCTTAGTGATCGTATTTTTTTCGTTTGCTGGAATCTATGCGCTGCTAGGGGCGCACCTGGTAGCTACCATGCAGATTCTTGTTTATGCCGGGGCCATCATGGTTCTCTTTGTGTTTGTGGTGATGCTTTTGAATTCTGACTCGCCTTCCTTTGACTTTCGCCGATCGCCATTGATTTTCCGTTTTGCGGCGGGCCTGGTTTGCTTCGCGATGTTTGTTTTGTTTGTGAAGGTCTTTCGAGAGACGGGCCCTTCCCCTTCGGTCGGGCCATTTACGTCGGCAGCGGTTGAGGCGGCCGGCGGAAATACCCGTGTGATTTCTGAGCTGATGTTTTCTGAGTACATTCTTCCGTTCGAGCTAACGTCTATTCTTTTGTTGGCTGGAATAGTCGGCAGTGTTGCACTCGCAAAGCGTCATGGCTCGGCCGAGAAAGCGAGTTCAAAGAAGGGGGTTTCCAGTGTTTCCAGCCGTTGAGCCATGGGTTGTTCTGTCATTTTGCTCAGCTATATTTTTTGTCGGCCTTTTTGGCCTACTGGTCCGCAGAAATCTTCTGATTATTCTGATGTCCATAGAGTTGATGCTAAATGCTGTGAATCTCACTTATGTCACCTTTTCCCATCAGTTGTCATCGATGGCTGGCCAAATGTCAGTGTTTTTCATTATCGTGGTCGCTGCGGCCGAATCAGCCGTCGGGCTAGGCCTAGTGATCGCGATGTATCGCACGCTTAAATCGGTAGATACCGACGAGATTACCCTTCTGAAGGACTGACCCGATGCTAAAGCTTATTCCGCTATTTCCACTCTTAGGGTTTTTAATCAATGGCCTGTGGTACGCGTTGGTGCAGTCTCGCCCCGGCGCAAGAAAGGCCAGTTCAGCTGTTACCGGCGGCATTGCAAGCGCTGCGATTCTCGGCTCTTTCATCGTTAGTTTGAAAGTGTTTTTTGAACTTCAGGCCCTGCCGGAATTGGGCCGGGTAATCGAGGAGCAGATTTTTTCATGGATTCAGGTGGGCGATATCCATGTGCCAATGACTCTTCGAGTGGATGTCCTATCGACTCTGTTTACCTTGGTTATCAGCGGCGTTGGATTTTTGATTCATGTTTACTCGATTGGATACATGAGTCATGACGCCACTCCAGGAAAGTTTTTCTCTTATCTCA
>JAGWZD010000058.1 GCA_018968995.1 Bdellovibrionales bacterium | reverse complement strand
GAGTCCCAAATCATGGCCATAGGCTCGCCTTGTCCGATGAGGCCACCCGAGCGGTGGCCTGCATTGACTGTGGCCGAGGACGAGGACTCTGCAATGATAGAAAGCGCCACTTGCCCCACAAGACCTCCGCCTGAACCTGGACCCCAGCTCATGGTAGGGCTACTCACCACATTGATGATTCCAGAGCTCTTGCAACGTAAGACCACCGAGCCAGCATCAACAAGGCCTGCCACGGCACCTACGGCGTAGGCTCCCGTCAGTGTCACATTTTGCATGGTGAGATCTTTAACCACGGCCCCGGATAACTGATTAAAGAGTCCAAGCTTATATTGGTCTGGTGAGTTCAATTGAAGGTTAGAAATCGTATATCCAGCTCCATCAAAAACTCCGGTATACGAATCCACTGGAAGGTAGCTGACTCCGGCGAGATCGATATTGCTTGTTAGCCTAAAGGAGGCGCTGGGATTACAGCGCATGTTTCGAAGCTGCGAGGCGTTCGAAATCAAAAATGGCCATGAACGAGTGCCCTGCCCACCATCAAAGGGAGTCGGGGTCTGGCAGAGAGATGGAGTGAGCGGGGTCTCTGCCATCTCTGGTGTGGTCATTGGGGATCCGAAATAGCGAAGGATTGGAAAATCCGATGAACTGATACTCCAGATCGCGGGGTCCCAGTTGTCGAAAGCAGATCCGGGAGCACTCGCAGAGACGCCTGTGCCTAATTGAGGCGCGTTGTAAGCGTCCGCGTTCCAATATGAATTGGATATCACTGCGCTTAGCGGAGTTGATGTTGAAGAGCCGAATTCGCCTCCATAAACATAGGACATGCTCACAAGAGGACCCGGTACCGTGGCTGCACTTCCTTGGCCTTGAACATAACCCATCGATACAGAGTAGGAGAGTTTTGAGGCCATACCGAGGCTTGCCACTAGGCCCCCTGTTCTCTGTCGACCGGTGGTGGGCCCCGATGCATCAGAGTGCGAGATCTCACAAAAGTAAGCGCACTCCCCGATCAACCCTCCCACATACCAGTTCGGTCCTGTGACAGAGGCTGACGATCGAGACTGAGTGATTCGAGCGTACTGGGCGATTCCCGCTAGTCCGCCTGCCCAGTGTCCCGATAGGTTAGTCACGCTTCCCGATACCGAGACACGACTTACCAAACTTCCAGGACCGATTCTTCCAGCGAGGCCACCGACATAAGCGGCTCCGCTAACGTTGACATTCGAGAGGATAAGATTTCTTACTGTAGCGCCGCTCAGCTTTGAAAAAAATCCGACATAACTCGACGATGGAGCAGAAATCGATAAGTTTAATATCGCCCTGCCACCTCCTTCAAAGTGGCCCTTAAAATTACCGATTGGGGTGAAGGCCTCGCTGCTCATATCGATGTCTCGGAGTAGGCTAAAATACTTCGAAGTGCTTTGATTCAATTGAGCGAGATGGCTTCTCGAGCAAATTCGATAGGGATTGCTACTTGTGCCTATGCCTTGAGGAGTCGAGGTGAGAGAACACATATTCGCTACGGATAGAGTGAACGCTTTCTCGATCGATAGTCCTGTAGGGTCTATGACTTTCATTCGGATCCAGTATTGGCTCTGCCTTTCAAAATTAGATAAAGCCATAATTTTGAGATTGTTTTGATCGATCGTGAAACGCGCGTTATCCGTATCGCCAGATCCCGAAGTGAGTGAATAGGTGAAGCCACTCGTAGAATCCGGGTCGACAGTGGCGAGAGTGCCGACGATCGTTCCGATCGGCGCGCCTTCTAAGATAGAGCTTGCGCTGAGAGAGAGGTTGGTAGGAGCCTCAGGAACATCTGTAATAGAGATGGTAAAAGGCTTTTCGAAATAAAGTCCACCTGAGTCCGTAGTTCGAATGCGAATGGAGTACGAGCTTTTGGCTTCAGCGTTCGCGCTGATGGCCATCTTTAGAGTCGCTCCAGTGATCAAAAAACTTGCATTGTCAGTAGCGCCCTCACCAGAGACCAACGAATAGCTCCAGTTACTGAGTGCGTCGGGGTCAGCTGTCGTGAGTGTTCCAACGGTCGACTCTGCGAGCTGATTTTCAGCGATGGATGTCGCGCTCAAAAAAATATCCGTCGGGGCTTCGTTCTGATTGAGAACTTTGATCGTGAAAGCCTTTTCTGTTTTGTAGCCAGCAGAGTCGGCGCTACGGATTCGAATCGAGTAGCTTGATTGAGATTCATAATCTGCCGTTCCTACCAGTTTTAAAACCGAGTCGGAGATTAGAAACCGGGAGTTATCGGTAGATCCAGAGCCGGAAACCAGCGAGTAAATAAATCGGTCATGGGGGTCTGAGTCTTTTGTAGAAAGAGAGGCTATGATTGCCCCAGGCGAATTATTTTCTGTAATCGAAGCAGCACTGAGGGTGATATCTGTTGGAGCGGTAAGAGAGTCAGCGTCTGCGGACCCCAGAATATTTGAGGAAGTGGAAACAGCCACTTCGCACGCCGATAGAGCGGCTAAAGCAAGGAAGCTTGCCAAACCCTTCGTCCAAGACGCACGATTGAGTTTCCAACGCGACATGAACCAGACTCCACAAACGTTCCACAAAAAGCCTCTTTAATAGTATCGGCGTTACGTCAAAGAACCTCACGTTAAGAGTGAATATATACTTGATGAAGATTCTATGAAGAGACCGTTTCCTCGCGCTCAAGGGGCAGTGTACGCAAAATGAGAAGTCCTGGAATGCACATGAGAAAGGTGGCCGCAAAAAAGCCGGGATAGCCCCATTCCACTCCAAAATGATTCTTGAGGAAGACCTGAAGAAACCCGCTCATCGACGAGGCCAGGGTGGCTCCAGCAGCCATGAGCGCCGTCGAAATCGCGTAGTGTGCGGTCTGAAATCGCGAACCTTGTGCAATAAACATCATGAACACGAGATAGGCTGAGAATCCAAAACCGTAGCCGAATTGATCCACAAAAACGATGCCATAAACTGCTGAGAGAGAGGGCTTCGTCCAAGCCGCCCAGAGATAGAAAAGGTTGGGAAGGTACATCGAGAACACCATCGGCAGTAGAGAGCGCTTGAGCCCCCACTTCGAAAGAACCACGCCTCCGACGATTCCTCCGAGAGAGAGTGCAATCACCCCGACCACGCCCGTAATTTTACCCAGCTGTATTGTGGACAGGCCCATTCCGCCCGCAGAAAGGGGATCTAATAAAAACGGATTCGACATCGAGCCAACCATCGACTCTCCGAAACGATAAAACAGAATAAAAAAGATAATGCTATAAATCTTGGGTTGACGAAGATAATCGAGAAATACCGCCCACTCGATCTTCTCAGCCACGCGCTCACGCTCACGTTCTGTACGCGGTCGGGTCAGTATGAAAATGCCCATTGCGATCAGGTACGTTAACGCGCCGATCAACAAAACTTGAGACCAGCTCTCAATCATCGGGGTGCCCGAGCTTTCCCAAGATCCAGCTAACGCGACGAGAGCACCGGTGACAAAGATTCGAGAAAAACGATAAGCGGTAGATTGCAAGCCTACAAAAAGGCTTCTTTCATGATGGGTCAAAGCGATCAGATATAATCCGTCGCTCGCAATATCGTGGGTGGCCGAAACGCAGGCTGCAATCATCAGTACTAGAAGCGACCATGTCCAAGGGTCTGAAGATTGAAGTGTGAACGCAAAAAGTACCATGCATAGAGCGTTCAATGCTTGGGTGATAATGACCCAGCGTGTTTTCGTTGAGATACTGTCCACAATCGGGCTCCAGAGCATTTTCAGCGTCCAGGGCCAGGCAATTAAACTCGTCCAAAAGAGCAAGCTATCGTTTTCAATGCCTAGTTTTTTAAAGATGATGACTGATATGGCATTGATGACAAAGTAGGGGGCGCCTTGTAGGAAGTACAGCACCGGAACAAAGATCCAGGGATTGCCGGTCTGACGGCTGTTGATCGATCGAGCAGAGGATTGATTTTCCATGTTAAGAATTAGTGTTAGTCTATTTGGAAGATGAGACCAGCCCAAATTTTGATTACTGGAGTGGATGGACCCGAATTGGGTCTTGAGGAGGCAAAGCGCCTTCGAGAGATTCAGCCAGGGGGGTATATTTTGTTTGGGCGAAATATTAAAAGTCCCAAGCAGTTAAGTAAACTTATCCATGATCTTTACGACTTATCGAAAGAGCCCCCGTTGCTTTGCATTGATCAGGAAGGGGGACGAGTTGCACGTTTACGCGAAATTGGCCGCGAGCCGCCTAGCGCCAAAGAGCTGATTGATCATGGAACGGTAGATCATATTCGACGACATGGGGCTTTAACTGGCGGGCTCTTAAAGCTTTTTGGATTCAATCTCGATTTATGTCCGGTCCTAGACATCTCTTTTCAGGGTGACCTAGACAATAGCTTAAGAAATCGATGCTACGGGCATGATCCTGACGAAGTGACGCGCAATGCTCGGGCCTTCAATGAGGGACTTCGCTCTCAGGGAGTGTTTAGTTGTGGGAAGCATTTTCCCGGGTATTCCCGGGCTCACATTGATCCGCACCACGAGTTGCCCACAATTGAGCGCACGCGCGAGGAGCTGGAAGCCTGGGAATGGATACCATTTAAGAATCTGATTCATGAAGTTGATTTTCAGATGATCGGGCACGCCTTTTATCCGTGGTTAGATTCTAGCGGTTTTCCAAGTTCGTTATCGCGATTTTTTGTTACCGAGATGTTGCGGGAGTACTTGGGTTATCGAGGTCTGGTGATGACAGATGACCTGGATATGGGGGCCATCATTAATCAATACTCGCTTAAAGAAGCGGTTCGTCAGTCGGTTCAGGCCGGCAATGATATGGTTTTGCTTTGCCATCGAAACCAGCTGGCACCTGAAGCACTTGAAGGAATTCTGCAGGTGTCGGATCGTGAACTAGAGGACAGGCTTGAGCGAATCTCGGATTGGAAAAAGAAATTACAGCCGCTTCCGACTTTTTCGCAAAGTGAATTTGACCGACTGAACGATGAAATTTTTCGTTTACGAGCAGAGTTAATAGGCGCGGAGCGTGCTTCAGTTCATTCCACTGAAGATGGCAAGCGTTCGCCCGTAGAAAAGTACTAGTTAGCTGACCAGAAACTCAAAGGTCTTCTCAGTTCGTACGGAGTTTAGAACCAAGCAAGAGGTCGACGTTTTTTCGAGAAGTCTTCGGGCTCGATCGGTGTCGGCGACTCCGTTGAGTTTCACCTGAAGATGAAATTTGGACATCCATGGGGCGCCTTTTTCGTCTCGATCCACCGTCAAGGTGCCCGAAGCCTGGAGTTCGCCGAAGGTGAGCTGGCTTTTTTCTGCAAACACTTTGAAGGTGGCCACAAAGCAGTTCACTAAAGCCCCGGCGTAAAGATCTTCGGGAGATAACCCACCCCCCGGTCCTTGAAACTCCGGAGGAATGGCGCAGGTGAATGGAGCCAGAGACGAAACAGACACAGCCCGGGAGGTCCAAGTGTGTTGGATTCCCGGGCCGGCTGATGAGGAGACCTGATAATTCTGCGGAAATTGGATCATGGCCGAGGAATATCGATCAAGATCTCGTTCGTTCGCAGAAACCAAGGTGTGAGAGGCATATTGTATCGAGCTACCATGGGGAGCGACTGCGCCGGAATCTTTTCAGACGCTAGGTAGGCCTCGAGAACTTCAGTGTGCCGAGCGAATCGGGATTGCTTCCAAAATCCTGAGAAAACTAAAGCCGCCACCCGTTTCGCAGGAACCATGCGAATCATCACGCGATCATCGTTGGGTACTGGAAGTGTTTCCATCGTGTACTGCGAGGGCATCACAAAGCTGATAGTATATTTACCCGCTTCACTGATGGTGCCGACTGGCGCAGTCATATCCATCTTCACGGATTGTACTGGCGCGGTCATGTCCATCGACTCACGAGAGCGATTGCCGCCAAAAATGTAGTTCGCGAGAATTCGAAATCCATCACTCGAGGCCGCGCGCAGAGAGTTCGACTCTACGACTGTCTCTGCTACGATGTAAGGAGCATACTCGCGAATTTCAATCGACTTTCCCTGGAACTCTGCCGAGCTCACGACTTCGTACTTGGGCTTTTCAATGGCCTGTGCGGAATTGCTCATGACTAGGGATCCTGGAAGAACGCCAAGAATCATGCAAACTTTCAAAAGCGTTTTCATACTTTCCTCCTGTTGTAGCAGTGAACTTCGTTGCTCCGATTCTCATCAAAAAGCAGCTCGTTTGTCTAATAAAAAGCATGATTTTAGCCTAGACAAATCCTGTACAAGCGCGTTTTTATTGAGGCAGAGCGTCCTAAGGAGTGGAGCGAATCACGAATCGTCGCAGGGGGGCAGCAAATTGGAACTGCGAATAAAATCGCCCGCCGAGGTAAATCGCGGTGGCGTTGCCCAGGTGCCACAGGCTGTGGCCCGTCAGGATATGGTTGTCGGGGGCACACACAACATGAGTGATGTCTAATGTCCAAATTCCTAGGGACAACGCAAACATCGTCAGTAAGGCGAATAGGTCGGTATAACGGATTTGTCCTTTTAGCTGCTTTGCCATTTTGGCTTCAATTGCCATGGCAGAAAGAAATTGAAAGCCAAAGAGCGGAATTCCGGTAATTGGAAACAATGTTAGCAACGTTAACGAGACGGCTAAAAAAACCAAAAAACCAGTCAGAAATCTCGCGGACCATATCCCCAGCCAGCGCGAGGTATTGACCATCATCATGAAGGTTGAGAGTAGAAACATGGATCCGAAGTCGATCGTTTGACCAAATAAAGAGCTCGTCGAATGAAAGAAGCCGGAGCAAAGTCCGATCAGGATGCTGATCCAGCCAAACCAAGTTAAGTGGGTAAGCCCATTTCCCTTGTAGTTTCTTAAGATCAGAATCCCAGCCAAAATGAACCCGATGTTCGACCACGCATTTGCGGGTTGAGTCACCCACGCACAAAGAGAGCGCTCACAGAAGTGGATGGTTGCCGGTTGTAGGAAGTCCCACGGGCATTGTGCAGCGCTTGAATCCATTGCCGCTCTATAACCCAGGGGGCGAATTTATCAAGAAAACCCTAACTGCGAGCGTTTATAGGGCCGAATTGGAGGAGGAGGGATAACTCGAAGAGATTTCTCCCACCTGAATCTCTCCGGATGATCCGGGACCCACCTCTTCAGCTGGAGCGCTAGTGAGCTGGCCGAGCAGTTCCGTCACACGGGCTTCGCTTGCAGCTAATTGCTTTTTGCTCTCCTCGAGGGCGGCCAGATACTCCTTAGCCATCTGGTCGTTGAAAGCCTGAGCTTGGGCCACCTGGGCCTCAAGCTCAGCAATTTGTACCATTTTTTGTTGAGATTGCTCGTTTGCTGCTAATGCCGCTGAGGCTGCCTGCGCCTCCGAGCTAGATGCCGATCCGCTTGCAATCTGGGCTGCTCTTGCTAGCTCCTCGCAGCGTTTCGCGCTGGCGAGGCACTTGTTTTTGATCGTTCCTTTTTTCGCGTCTTTTGCTGCCTGAAGATCCTTACGGGCGTTTTCGAGATTCGTGGCACTTTCGGCCAGGCCTACTTCTTCTAATGATTTTTTTCCATTTAATACTTGTCGAAAGTCCTTGTTATACTCTTTTTCGGCCCGAGCGAGGTCTCTTTTTTCCTCTCTGATTTTTTTATTATCAGCGCGAACGTCTTTATTGAATTCCTTGATCGCTTCTTTTCGCTCAGAAACATGCTCTTTTTTCTGTTTCTTGGCCGCGTCGAGCTCGCTTCGAGCCTGTTCCAGTTTTTTTGCGCTATCGGCTAGTCCGACTTCTTCGGCGGTTTTCTTTCCACTTAATACGGCCTTGGAATCTTTCTTAAATTCCTTCTCGGCCTGCTTTAGTTCCTTTTTCTCTTGAGCAATTTTCTTCGTGTCTTCCTTAATAACGGCTTTTAGCGGGTCCTGGGCTTTCTTTTCGGCAGCTTTTGCCTCTTTGACGGCGGTATCATGCTGCTTTTTGGTGTTTTTAGCCGCCTGCAGTTCGCCTCGCGCTTGCTCCAGCTTTTTAGCGCTCTCGCCCAGACCTACCTCTTCAGCGGTTTTCTTGCCGCTCAAAACAGCCCTGGAATCTTTTTTAAATTCCTTCTCGGCTTGCTTGAGCTCTTTTTTCTCTTCTTTAATTCGTTGTTTGTCCTCTTTCTGTTGCTGCTTTTCCTCTTTGCTCAATTTTGCCTCAGCGCCAGAGCCAAGAAGAAGTCCCATCACTGCAAGGACCGAAAGGGTATACGATAGGTTGAAAGTTCCGAAGTTGGAACTTGTTTTGGATTGCATAGTGAGCTCCATGTCTAGAATGCTGAAGTAGACGTGATTCCAACCATCGGTTGGTAGCCCGAAGTCACGGGGTCATTTGAACCGGCGTACATGTTTTGGCTAGAGTCTGCTGCTTCGGACTCGCTGGAAGAGGGGGACTCTACCTCTATCGATCCTTGCATGCTGAGAAGTTCTTCTAGAGCGGCGTTGAGCTCAGAGGTCAGTGAGTCATTGAAGCCTTGGGCTTGGGCGAGTTGCGCCCGAATATCAGCGATTTGATGCTCGAGATCACTCATTCTCGAGGCATAAATGTTCGAGGAGCCGCGGGGAACAATAGCTATTTTTTGATCTTCCTTTAGCTTTTGCTGGAGCGCGGCGATTCGCTTCTTTGCGCTATCTTGAAAGCTTTTCAGAACGAGTTTGCTTTGGTCCTTCATAGCAGCGAGGGTTTGCTGTTCTTTTTTTCGGGCTTCGACGGCCTGTTGGTAAGCTTTTGAGTTCTGATCGACCACTTGAGAGGTCGTCTTGCCGTTGGCAAAATCTCGGAGAGCTGCAGACAGGGCGCTTTTGGCGGAGGTTTCGGCTCGCTTCGCTGCATTGAGTTTTTTCTGCTGAGCGAGGAGCTGTTTTTGGATTTCTTTTTTCAGCTCAGAAAGTTGCTTGTTATACTCTTTTTTGGCGTCGCTAATGGCCTTCTTATCGGCCTTCAGCAGTTTATCTTTTTCCTCTTTTGTAAGGCCATACGCTGTGGGCACTGCCCCTGTTGTGGTGCCTGCCGAGAAAGAAACGGCTGGCGTCAGGAAACTGAG
>JAGWZD010000057.1 GCA_018968995.1 Bdellovibrionales bacterium | reverse complement strand
CCTTTATTGCATAGAGGGGCGAGGTTCCGATGTCTCCATAGACCACACCCAGGGCGGCTAGGGTGAGTACCTTCAGCTGGCGGCTGCTGGACTTCGAGCTTGTCGAGGGGGACATCACCATGACTTCGCGCCGCCGTCGCTTTGGGTCAACAGCAAACTTACTGAAATCCCAAGTCTTGCATAGTTACGGGGGGTGCAAGGCACCCCAATATGGCCAAACGAGCTCCAGCGCCCTTTTCGAGCCTTGGTTTTTGACTGGGATGGTGTGGCGGTCTCTGGGCGAGACAAGGCCATTCCTCACCTTCAGGACTCTCTGTCTCGACTATTAGATTGTGGAGTGCTGATTGTTGTAGTGACGGGCACTCATTTTGGGCATCTGCAGCATCAGCTTCTGTCCGGGTTAGGTCGCCGCGGGTTAGAGAACCTCTTTTGCTGCACTAACCGGGGGTCAGAAGTCTATGCATTTCGAGATGGAGGACGCGCTGATCGGGTTTATCTGAAGCAAGCAAGTTTAGATGACGAGCGGCACCTGGACCGCACAGCGATTCGTCTTCAAAAACTGATTTTCAAAGAGTTTCATTTAGATTCCGAAATTATTTTTGACCGACTCAATCGCCGTAAAGTCGACCTGATACCAACCCCTCAGTGGGTGTCGCCGCCAAAGGGTAGCATCAATGAACTACTCATGGCAGTTGAGCAAAGGCTTGGAGCCCATGAAGGAATTGCCGGGCTTCCATGGTTAGTGAGTCGGGCTCGAGATATCGCTCAAGAGTGTGGGCTTGAGGACCCTCGCGTGACCACAGACATCAAGCATATAGAAATCGGTCTGACAGATAAGTCTGACTCCTCGAGATGGATTCTTTTGAATCAAATTATTCCACGAAAAATTGAGCCTCGTGAGGTCTGCATCATCGGAGATGAGTTTGGAATGACAGGTGGGGTGCCGGGTAGTGACCTGTTGCTATGCATTCCAGAACTTGTCTCGAGCACGATAGTTTCGGTTGGGGTAGAGCCAGCGGGCACGCCATCTATGGTCCATCATGTGCCCGGTGGGCCTGAGGCGTTCATGGACTTCCTCGATCTACAGCTTTCTTATTTCGACTGGGGGCTTTCTCGTGATCCTGCATGGCTTCTGGTGCAAACGGATTTCGATCCAGCGCGTGAACGAGAGATGGAGGCTCTATTCACAGTGGGAAATGGTCTACTGGGACTAAGGGGGGCCCTCGAGATTACAATTCCTGCCTCTGAATCCGATTTGTATATTGCCGGAGTATACGACTCTAAATTTCAGTCTAGACCTTATTCGGAGTTGGACTTTCTGACCCCGAAAAGAAATACGAGCCGATACTCAGAGCTGGTTTCATTCCCATTTCCTTTTCGAATTCGGATCAAATTAAACGGTGATGAAATACAGCTTCGCGAGAAAGACTCATCGACTCACTCTCGAAAATTAGATCTAGGAACTGGAATTCTTGAGGTTAAACAAAAATTTCAGATCGATTCATATCAAGTCGAGATTATCTCTCGGAGGTTGGCCTCTTTAGATGACTCCAGCCGGATCATACATGAGTTCGAACTCATCAGTTCTGGGGGAAGGGTTACCATCGACGTGGAATGTGGAATCGACTTTGACGAATTCCAAAATCGTCATCCCCACCTTTTGGTGCTCAGCCCAGCATTGAAACAAGATTTCCGAGAGCTTACGTTTTTCAAGACAATGGCCTCGGGTAAACTAGTGGCCTTTGGCTCAAGAATGCAAATCAATGGGATTGAGGTGCAAGGACCAAGCTGGTCCAGTATCTTAGAGGATCAAGAGCGGGTCCAGGTTCGCCGTGTCTTAGTGGTTCACACCCATGACTCCGATATGGAGTACTTAGAAAGAACTACACGCGAGCGGCTGAAGGCGCATCCTCTCAAGGATTTCCATCGTTGGATTGGCAACCACAGGCGGGCGTGGAGCAGTTTCTGGCGACGATCAGATCTTCGATTTTCTAATAATCAGGGATTAACCGAATCGCAGCGATTCAATCTGTATCATTTGAGAATCGCTGCTCCGGTCGTGTCCGGAAATTCCATTCCCGCTCGAACATTATCTGGTCGCGGTTATGAGGGCCACATTTTTTGGGATGCCGAGATTTTTGTGCTGCCATTTTTTGCGCTTCAGTTCCCGCATTTTGCAAGAAATTTACTAGAATATCGATATCGTACCCTACCTGGGGCCCGCAGGCGCGCAACTCAGTTGGGCTTTAGGGGCGCTCTTTTTGCTTGGGAATCCACGGTCGATGGAGAGGATGAAACGCCAGAAAGCATCCTTATAAAAAGTCATTCAGTCGAGGTACCGATTTTCACTGGAACTCAGCAAGTACATGTGACGGCCGACGTTGCCTACGGTGTCTGGAATTATTGGTACTGCACTGGTGATTCTGAGTTCATGCGTAACTATGGAGCAGAAATTCTTTTTGAGACCGCCCGGTTTTGGTGCAGCAGAGTTTCAAACGATGGAGATCAATTCCACATCGACGAAGTAGTGGGTCCTGACGAATACCATCATGGAGTTCGTGATAATGCTTATACGAATTGGATGGCGCGCTTTAACTTGAATAAGGCACTTTGGGCACGTGATTGGCTCGCAGCTTCAGATCCTGAATATTTCAGAGACCTCTGTCTTCGTCTTGGAATCAGAACTGAAGACTTCAATCTTTGGGATGTGATCAGTAAGAGTCTGTACATTCCTCAGCCTGGGCCTAACGGCGTGATTGAACAGTTCGAGGGTTTTTTTCAACTCAAGAATGTCGTGTTAGAAAAAGCTGAGCGTTTGAAGTCTCCTGTGTCCAGGCTGTTAGACTGGCAAGAGGTCAACGCATCAAAAATATGCAAGCAGGCTGATGTACTGATGCTACCATTCCTATTTCCAGAGTCGTTTAGCGATGACGTGATTCGTGCAAACTATAGGTACTATGAGCCCATAACTGATCATGGAAGCAGTTTATCGCTTCCAGTTCACGCATGGACCGCAGCCCGAATTGGGGCGTTTCAAGATGCGCTGTCTTACTACAATCAATCGGTAGAGCTGGATCTGTTCAACCTCATGCAGAACACGTCGCTTGGGGTTCACGCAGCATGCATGGGCGGAAGCTGGATGGCCCTGATCTTTGGATTGATGGGAGTTCGGCTTACAGAGGGTGGGCCAGTACTAGAGCAGAGCGTGCGGAGAACCTTGCCGAGAGAGTGGGGATCGATCAGTTTACGTCTGCTTTTTCGTGAGAAAGAGTATGAAATTGAGGTTGCGGCAGCATGAGTAGGGTTAGAAGTGTGGTCCTTTTTATCAGGCGTTCGTGTGATCTTGGGACGCCACTTCGTACCGTGGCTTGGATCGCGCGAACTGGAGCATCTGATGTTTTAGTGATTATTCATCCAGAGATGGCGGCCGGTGAGCTCGAGGTCCGTCGAAGGCTCAAGCACGCCGGATTATCACAGTTAAAGACACGCGTGGTGTTTGGACGGCACTCGATGAAAGAGAGCTTGATACGACTCGGTGAGGCTCGCGAGGGCGAGCGCCTGGTTGTGGTTGGCTCGAAAGAGCGCGATGTACCGGCCAGAGAGATATTGGACCCCGAAACCATTGAATTGATAGAGTGCTGTTCAGATCCTGTTCTTCTATTTCCGTTTCGTCTTTCTGAGTTTGTACCGTGGTCGTTGATCGTGACTCCAATGAGTGGCGAGTTTAGGCGGAATCGAGCACTTGCTAGAGCCATGGATCTGGCGAATCAGTTACAAGTTCCAATGGATATCGTTCATGTGATCGACCCCATGCAGAAGCATCAGTACAGCGCAAAGGCGGTGGGTCGTACGGGTGACCAGCCTCATCACGAGATTCAGCCCATGATTAGCGAGTTCATCTCGGCGGCTTGCCCATTTTGTTCGGAGAGTGAGAAAAAAGTAATTCGAAATTTCCGATTGATTCACGGTAGCGCAATCTTAGAGCTCCCGAAGATTCTGTCTGACACTTCAGTAGGCCTCATAGCCATAGAGTGGAAAGGTTTATTCATGAGAGGGCATGCAGAAACACTGAAAGAATTGATTCGCAAGCTCAGGGTTCCAGTACTCCTAATCCGAGAAACCGCGAATCAGGAAACATCTCTTCGCGCTGGCCACAGGTTTAGAGCCAATTAGCGCTGGGAACGAAGCATTTTTTCTATTTCTGAAATATGTAGGGTCTCGTCTTCAATTAATTTCCGGACGAACTCCTCTAGTGCGATTTGCTTCTTGTCCAGGCAATCAAGAATTTCCTCTAGTAAAGCTAATTGCTCATTCTCATGATCGAGGCTTTCCTTAAGGATATCTTTTACATCATGTTTGTGCGTTTCTAAGAGATCCGAAATCTTAAGAGAAGGGTGCCCGCCGAGAGTGGTGATCCACTCTCCAATCTTTTCAGCGTGAATGAGAGACTCTGCGCTCTGCTCTCGAAACCATTTCACAATCGGTATTCGGTTAAAGCCGAAAATCATGAGTGAATAGTGGCTATATCGAATCACTCCCGAATATTCGTGCTCGAGCGCTTTATTCAGGAGTTCAAAAAGTTTCCGATCTTCTTTTTTTGATTTTGCCATGCCCCAGAGAATAGGTGTCTTTTGGGTGTGGAATCAAGCGACAATATCGAGAATAGGCGCCTTGACTAAAGAAATATCATATTATAATATAGTAATATGAATGCGGCGCAGCTCAGGCCTTTGATTAAACAATGTGAGTCGGCTGCGCATTTGCTAAAGATTCTGGCGCATCCGCAGCGGTTACAAGTGCTTTGTCATCTTTCGGGGCGCGAGCTAACGGTCTCGGATCTACAGAGCCTCTGTGATCTGTCTCAATCTCACTTGTCGCAGTTTCTTCAGCGAATGAAGAGCGAGGGACTGATCAGTTCGAGGCGCTCAGGGAAGTTTGTTCTTTATAATATTTCTGATTCGAAGGTACGTGAACTGATGCAGGCGCTTCATACAGTTTTTTGCACTTAGAATATAACTTTAACAAGGAGGGTCTGATGAACCCCGTGATCATTGATGTTCGAGAAAGTGATGAATTTGAAGCTGAGCACGTCGAGTGTTCAATCCACGTTCCTTTGTCCGAATTCCAGAAGAGGGCACCCGCTCTGCTGAAGACACTCGATGGTAGGCCGTTGGTGCTGATGTGCCGAAGCGGTAAGCGCGCGGCTATGGCGGCAGAACAAGCATTGGCTTTTGGTTTAAGCAGTCGACCTGCAGTCTTTGAGGGTGGGATTTTAGAATGGAAGCGGCAGGGTAAGCCGACCGTCGTGACTAGACAGTTTCATTTTCCAGTGATGAGGCAGGTGCAGCTCATCGCTGGCGGTTTGGTGGTCATTGGCGCTCTTTTGGCCCTAAGGGTGAATCCAGCGTTTGTCTATCTGTCGGGGTTTGTCGGCCTTGGTTTTATGGTTGCTGGCGCTACAGGGTTCTGTGGAATGGCTGAAATTCTGACTCGAATGCCTTGGAACAAATCCCAGCCGAGAAACTCGTAGGACTATTTCATGCCCACATCGATAAAAACCCTGGATCAAATCTTGATGGAGGGTGAGCCTTGCCCAACCGAAGAGTGGCAGGTTCGAGCAGTCCAAAGCGACGATTGCCAATCCTATTTGGTTTGGAACTCTCATTTTAGAGAGGCTTTGATTATTGATCCCAAGGATGAGGACATCAACGCTTACCGAACCCTTATCAGTGAGCTGAGAGACTTTCTGTGGCTGGCGGTGATAGACACCCACACGCACGCGGACCATATCTCTGTAGCCGCCCAGCTTTCGGAAGAGCTCAAGGCTCCTCTGGTCATGCATTCTTCTGCGCCAAGCTTGCGAGTTCAGATTCGTGTCGCTCGTCAAACCCTTCTGCCATCTCGTTCTGGATCTGTTGAGCTGATCCCGACACCTGGTCACACGATGGACTCCATCACCCCAATTTGGGGACCTTTTGTCTTTGGCGGCGATGTTGTTCTTTTTGGAGACTCTGGTCGAGACGATCTCCCTGGAGGAGACTCAGAAAGTCATTTTGAAAGTCTGGAAACTCTCAAGTCTCATGTCCGTCCAGAGATGATTCTGCTTCCTGGTCATGATCATCGGGGTGGGCGGGCATCGAGCTGGGCGACTCAGTTACGAATCAATCCATCATTAACACAAAGCAAGGAAGAATTTGTTCGTGAATCCGAAGCATTCGATGCACCTGCACCAAGGCTATTAAAGAAATCCCTCAAGGAAAATTTTAAGTGATTCTAGGATGGACTCTCATAGGGGCCGTCGTCGGTCTCCTTCTGGGGGTCACTGGTGCAGGGGGAGCGGTTGTCGCTGTTCCTCTTTTTGTCTATATTCAGGGCGTGACGGTGCGAGATGCCACCGTGTTGTCACTTCTGGCCGTTCTTAGTGCTTCCTTGTTCAATGGGTTTACTCAAAGAAAAGTCGCTCATACGGCGCTCGCGGTACAGATTTTTTTATTTTCTACTGTCGGAAGCATTCTGTCTCGCTCGCTGAAAGCTCGCTCTCCCGACGCGGTCATCACTCTCCTTTTTATGGGTGTCGCCATCTTGAGTCTGATCTCAGTTTGGAGAAAAACCGATACTGTTGAGGAATTTCCTGCCGAAAAAAGACCTTATCCAACACAAAACCTGCCGAAATCAATCATGAGTGGCATCTCTCTAGGCGCATTAGTGACCATGACAGGCTTGGGTGGAGGTGTTATTCTTCTGCCGATCCTCAGGGGATTGTTTAGACTTTCATTTTCTGCGGCGGCCGCGACGAGTTTGCTGATTATTTTCTTGGCTTCTCTTTTTTCGCTTTTTGTTCAACGAGAGATGCTTGTGGCTCGTGTGGATTTCGTATCAGCGCTAGCGCTTATTTTCGGGAACCTTTGTTCTGCTTGGATTGCCAGCAAATTGTTGAGCAGTATACGCACCCCAATTCTGAATCGTCTCAGGCAGTTTCTACTGACGGCGGTGATTCTTCTGTCGATCCTGGGACTTTTTTTTAAAATTTAATGTTTTCGCGGGACTGTCTAGCCTGACCCGCCGCCCTCTGGGGTTGCGCTGTGTGTAGACAACTTGCTGGTTTCCGGTCATCATGAAAGAGACACCATTGGTGCTCTTATGAAAAGTAGGACCTTTTTATTTTCGAAATTGATCGCCACCTTCTTGTTGAGCGGCTTATGCGCTTCTGTGGCGAACGCGGACTCAAGAGAAGTGTGCCCTTTAGTTCAAGGATATGAGTGGCCAAGAAACCTCGGATCCTTCTTGAGTCAGGGCGAAAAGGTGCGTTTGAAAATTTTGGGCGATGAGATGAACCGCTTCTCAGAGCAGGTGGGGGTTTGTTACGGCAGGGCGCCTGTCGGAAAGGCCGAAAAAACTTGGGCCTATGGTGAGAGGCAAAAGCGGATCAATAGGATTTTTGAAGCCACCTCGGTAAAAGGTTTTTGTGAGGAGGTGAAGAAAAATTTAGTGGATAAAAAGCTTCCTAATTGGAGTCTTACTGCCGGACGTTCGAAGTATACGCAATATGCCAACTGTGGAGAGGGAGCTTATGTAGGGGCGTGCCTTGCATACGCATTTGGTTTTCCGGAAAAAGAAATTCTTGTGTGCGAGTCGGCGCATGATCACTCCTGGTCATTAGTGCCTGAACCTGAAAGGCCCGGCTCATATTGTCTTTTGGATCGATGGAACCATTTCCGTTGTGGGGTGAGCTTTTCTGGGAAAAGTCAGGATGGATTTTTCGAGGGAGACTTCCAAGTGCCCGACAAGCAAAAATTCAAGTTTAGCCAGGCAGTATGTCGATCGCTGGATCAGACCTTTTTGAACTAAGACATCAATCAGAATTTAAAGCCGCCATAGAAAGATCCAGACCAAACTTTGAAGCGAGTGTCTCCCTCGTAGAGAGGCTGAGGAACCAACGTGGCAGAAGCGGTCAGGCCCAAATAGAAAGATGTGCCCGGCAAGTTGTAGCTGAGGTCTGGTCCAAAATCGATGACGTAGTCTGAAAGGTCGTCGAACGGGGCAAGATGATTTGCCCAAAGGCCCCAATTTAATCCACCCGCATAGAAGTAGAGGGATGCAAAGTCTCTTAGTTTGGGTACGCCGACATTAGGCGAAGTAGAGGTCTTCTCGTAAGCTTGGCGGTAGCCTGACTCTAGCTGTAGGTAGATGAAATTAGCGAACTCTTGTTCAAATCGCAGTCCCAGGTCGGCGTTCTGGCTTTTTTTGACAAAATCACTTCCATTTTTGAGCGAGGTCTCCTGACGGAACTCGTATCCTACAAAGGGACTCCAACTCTGGAGCAGGTTGTAGAGGTACTTAATCTCTAGCTTGCGCTTGTCCTTGAGGCGCTGAACTGGCCCATCGGGTCCACCCCAGTAATAGGAATAAAGCTCGGCAACATTTTCAATTTTATGCGGGCCGCGTGAGATTTTTGCGTCTTCTTTAAAGCTCAGGTCAAAAGAAGACGCCGGACCGTATGAAAAATTGGAGCCGAACTTAACGGCACCTTTAATCGTAGTTTCAGTATTGCTGGGCTTGGTTTCTTTTGACCAAACCGGAGAGCTCGCCAAGGAGAGGGCGATTGAAAAAACAACGGAATAGCCAATGATAGAATTTGCTATGGAGCGCATAGAGTTCAGTTCTCGCTGTTTTGAATCACGGCTACCTTAGATTCTTTCTTGAGACGACCAAAAAATGAAGTCTCTGTGGTCTGTAAGGGTCTTGCTTCGATGGGTCATTTGCGATAACCGAATGCCAAATTTTTTGAGGAATATGGCATGAAAACAAAATCACTGATGCAGATTGGTCTCGTTTTAAGCACTATTTTTACGGCTGCTCATGCAGTGGCGCATGAGGCGAAAGTTCCTGCGAGTGTCGTTGGCACAAGTATCGTAACAACTCTTCCTCCCACGATGACCACCGTGGTACTGGCTATCACTTTGGATGAAATCACCACGCTGACGTCGGGAAATAGGCTCGCGGCTGCAGAGGTTCAGCAAATCGTGGTCGAATCCTTGGAGGACGCGGCTATTTATGAAGCAGAGGGTCAGATGGG
>JAGWZD010000056.1 GCA_018968995.1 Bdellovibrionales bacterium | reverse complement strand
TTATTTAGGAGGCCTACGGCACCTCCGCATGCACCTGGGGTTTCAACACTCCCGTCGAAGCCGTGTCGTCCCCATAAAAATATCGTACCACAAATGCCCGAAAAAAGCCCAGAACCCCTACCCTTGCCACAGGGCGCCCGCTACAACATACTTCGTTTATGGCTCTTCGGCTCGGTCAGGCCCTCGTGCTCCTTTTCCTGTGCCTGATGGCCTTAAAACCACAGCACGCCCACGCGGAACACCGGTACTCGTCGTGCTGCCTCTGCGTCATGGATGACGAGGATCAACAAGGCACTCTCGGGTCCAAGCGCGAGTGCGAGCGGTGGCTCAGCACAGCGGGCAAGCAATCCGGATGCACTTATCAAGAAACCCTGAGTCTCAAGAGCGCTCTGACCCTTCAACTGCGCTCTTCTTCAAGCTCCTGCGAAAAACTCCATATCTATGGCACCTATCATGGCGACAGCACGGGAACTCGAATTCCTTTTCAGATCTCCGTCGCTTCAGCCCAGCATTTTTCTGCCAAAGAAGTCTGCTACGGCGGATCCTCTTGCCTTCTCTTTGACAACATCGATGAAGTGCGATCGTGCTCTCAAGAGCTTGGGCAGAGCTCGAGTTGTAAATTTAGAATTCAAGCGAATCAAAACATCGGCGTCGTCGGCCTGAACTGCTGGGACAGGATGCCTCAAGAACTTGATGAGGCTTCGTCCAAGCTGACGGCCATCGTCGATGGGTTAAACTTTCATTTAGAGTACAACAACTGTTCCAAAACAGGCGATCGCTGCGCTTTTGCGGATGAAGAGTGGATTCAAAAGGCCTCGAAAGATGGGGCTAATTCTAAACGCTGTCGCCAGAATACTATGCTGACTACCCAATGGTGCTGCTTGCCCGATGGCGCTCAGCCCAGCGATGGCCTTGATGGTCGTTGGGGCATGCCCGGGCATCGTTGTTAGCTTTCTACTAGCGAGAAGCACTCGCATCATGGCCAAAAGCTTGCTTGAGCGATCCGAGTTCAATGGAGGAACACTGACATGACTCGTATCCTAAAAATGCTTCGACTCGCCCCGGCATTGGCACTAGCACCGACGCTGGCGCTAATTCCACTCGCCAACGCTGCCACCACCAGCAACACGTTCAACGTTACTGCTTCGGTGACAAACGCTTGCACCGTATCGGGAACCACACTTGCCTTCGGTGCTTATGATCCCACGGCTTTAACGTCCCTAGATGGTTCCAGCACCATTAGCGTGCTCTGCACTCTCAATAGTGCTTACACGATTGGTCTGAACAAAGGAGTGAACGGCCCGAACGTCTCAGACCGAAAAATGTCAAACGGCTCCTACACCCTAGACTATGCCCTCTATAGCGACTCAGGCCGAACCAGCAACTGGGACAATACCGGATCGGGTGCTGTGAGCAGCACTGGCACGGGCGCGAATCAGAACTTCACGGTTTTTGGCCGAATTCCAGCAAGCCAGAACGTCCCGCAAGGAAGCTACACCGACACGATCACCATCACGGTTACTTTCTAATCTGGAACACCTATGAATTGCCTGCGAACCTTGCCCTTATTTTTTTCCTGTGCTGGGGTCATCGTCTCACTTCAGGTACACGCCGGAAACTTCGACGTGGCACCCATCCGAGTGACTCTCGATGAACAAACGACTTCTGCTGCGCTCACGCTGAGAAACGCAGGGCCAACTGAAGTCGTCATCCATGCAGAGGTTTTAAAATGGAATGCTCCGGAGAACTACTCTCCGACCCGGGAGATTTTGGTGAATCCACCGATCTTCCGCATTCCAGCGCAAGGTTCGCAGGTCATTCGCGTTGGACTACTCCAGCCACTACTTTCTTCCACGGAGCTCGCCTATCGGCTTTATCTTCAGGAGGTTCTGCCGCCTCCAAAAAAAGGAACCAGCGGCCTACGCACCGCCCTTCGACTGGGAGTGCCTATTTTTATTCCACCAAAAGTTGTTCGATCCGACCTGCGATGGAGCGCGACTCGCTCGAAAGACGGAAGTGTCCAGATCGAAGCCATCAATCGCGGGAACACTCACATTCAATTGATTGATTTAAAGCTGGATATACCAGGAAATCCAACACTCTCCAGACGCGTTCGCCAGTACCTTCTTCCTGGACAAACCAGCCGTTGGAATCTCGGCAGCTCGGCACGCTGGAATCAGGGCAGCATTAATCTGGAAGCTAAAACGGATGGGGGCGAAGTCCATGCGACGCTTGAGGTGCAGGCTTCCTAAAATCTCCCTGAACGCAGGACTATCTGGCATGGCGTTACTGCTTGCCACTGTACCTGTATTTGCATCCAGCCATTCGTCGACTTCAGGACTTCGCGAGGCTTTGCTGGGTGTTCGAATCAACAGCATCGCGCAACCCGATGCCAAAGTGCTTCTCTCGAGCCGGAATAGAATCTGGGTGGAGCAAGCGGAGCTTTCTTTATGGAGATTAAAACCACCCCCAGTAAAAACCGTTAAACGAGGCACTCGCACCTTCTTTCCACTGGATGCGATTTCGGGAGTTCGCACCAAGCTCGATGAACAAAAACAAGAACTGCTCATCACCGCCTCTGCTGAAGCTTTTCTCACGGTTCAGCTCACGGGGGCTCAGTCACCATTTATTGCTCCGAATCGGTCGCCACCCGGTGGTTTTCTCAATTACGATCTCATCGCCTCAGGCGTTTATTCGAGTGGTACCTCTCAAAGAAGGCTGGATGGGGCCTTCGAGGCAGGAGCCTTTAGTCGACTGGGAGTGGCCACCAGTACTTTTCTCGCTCAAGACATCGCCTCTTCGGGCAGAGTGCTTCGGCTCGATACCACTTGGACGCATGATAATCCGGAGAACCTATCGAGTTATCGAATCGGTGATTCCATCTCAAAAGGTGGGGCCTGGGGCCGCCCGATTCGATTTGGTGGATTTCAGTGGGCCACGAACTTCAGCACGCAACCGGGTTTCATTTCTTTTCCATTGCCCGCACTTCGAGGCGAAACCGCTCTTCCCTCTACTGTGGATGTTTACGTCAATAATGCGCTTCAATCGAGACAAGACCTCCCCCCGGGGCCTTTTGAAATTACCAACGTTCCGCTGGTGACAGGCCAGGGTGAGGTTCAGCTGGTGGTGCGCGATCTTCTGGGCAGAGAACGCCTGATTACTCAGAGCTACTACGTCACTCCGAGCCTCCTTAAAAAAGGCCTTCGTGATTACTCGCTCGAGGCCGGAATCGAGCGCATCAATTATGCGGTGGAAAGCGGAGAATATGGCCAGGCTCTTTTTTCAGGCACCTATCGCTATGGGCTTACTGATCAATTCACTCCAGAGCTTCACTCCGAACTTCAAAGAAAAAGGCAAAACGTAGGCCTTACTTCAACGGTTCTTTGGTATCCGCTCGGAACGTTCAATGCTTCGTTAGCGGCAAGTCGCACTTCAACCGATCAAACAGGGGGGCTATTGGGCCTGGGCTATCAGCGCTCTGGAAAAGTTATCGACTTTGGCCTGCAAAGTACCCTCACCTCAAAAGAATTCAGCCAATTGGGTCAGATCGTCTCGCAAGGATCTTTACGAAGAAGCCTGGTGACCCAGCTTTCTTTTTTTCCGTCAGGCTTTGGCAACTGGCTACTCAGCTACATTGATCAAGACTACAGAAGAGCTGGAAGATCTCAGCTTGTTTCGGCGGGTGTTAGCTTTTCACCTTTTTCTGAAATTTTTGCGAGCCTCTCGGCCACGCATTCGCTTCAAGGGGACGCTGGCACCCTTTTTAGCCTAAACCTCTCGCGATCTTTAGGCCCAAGAACCACTGGACTCATTCAATCCACTCAGCAATCTGGAAAAAACACCACCGGCCTTCAGGCTCAAAGAAATCTGGAAGATGATCCTGGTTTTGGTTACCGCGTTCTTGCCGAGCATGGTGAGAATGATCGAGGCGAACTGAGTCTTCTGGGACAATCGAACTTCGGAAACTACTCGGCTGAAATCTCTGCCATTCAAGGAAGAACCGACTCCACGGGGTGGCGCTTAGGAACCACAGGAGGAGTATCGCTTCTTGCTGGGGCTGGATTTCTCTCCAGGCGCTTAACAGATAGCTTTGGAGTGGTTCAAGTCGATGGCTATTCGAACGTGCGAGTGTATCTTGAGAACCGCCCAGTCGGTCGAACGCGCTATGACGGAAGGCTTTTGATTCCACGCCTGAGGCCCTATGACATCAATCGCTTAAGTATTGATCCGTCTGATCTTCCTTTAGATGCCAAGGCTTCGTCCTTTCAACTCGAAGTGGCTCCTTATTACCGCAGTGGGGTGGTCGCCACCTTCCCTGTCAGCCGATCGCGCTCTGCTCTGATTCGAATTATCTTAGAAAACGGCCGCGAGCTTCCTGCAGGAAGCCAGGTTCGCGTAAACGATCAACTACAAGAATTTCCAGTGGGACTCCACGGAGAAGTTTTCATCACCGATTTAAAGCCAGAAAATCGACTTCAGGCGTCTTGGAATCATAGCCAATGCACGCTGAAATTTACTCTTCCTGATCAACCCTTGCCGACGCTAGGCCCATTGCTCTGCAAACGGGTGAGCCCATGAACTTACGAAGCACCCTGATCGCACTTCTGTTACTCCTCGCGACAAGTTCGGCCCAGGCCTCAAGATGCTCGGTCACAGGAACCGCGACGGCATTTGGAGTGTACACGTCTTCGAACCCCTCTCCTATCGACACCACAGGAACAATCACCGTCAGCTGCCAAGGCACTGGAAATGTAAGCTATGTCATTACCCTGAGTACGGGGCAAAGTGGCACGTATGCCGCTCGAAAAATGAGAAATACGGCGCCAGCCTACCAGCTTAACTACAATCTCTTCGTCAATAGCGCTCGAACGATTCCATGGGGAAACGGCACTTCCGGAACCGCCACCATTTCGGATGCGTATCGTCTTCCGGGGAGCGGCCAAGAGGTGCGCACCTACACGGTGTACGGAAGGTTAGCCGCAGGACAAAGTCCACTAGCCTCAGGAAACTACCTCGACAGCATCACAGTCACCGTCGATTATTAATAGGCTTTGATGGCCGCTCGCGAATCCGAGCTTGTAAGCACGCAGAGTCAATCTGATCCATCGGATCTTGCTTGCTCTCTCTGGAAATGATTGCAACGCATCGATCCTGAGCCGCAGCATTCTTCGATCGATACCCTGGCAAGACCATCACTGAAACCTGCATGCTTGCCTCAGAAGACTTACCCGAAACCTCTCTAGCGCCGGATTCTTGAATCAACCCCCCGGAAAAAAGCAGGAGTAGAGCAAAGATGGACCAGGCTCGTCGGAGAAAGGATCGCTTCATGGGCTCACCTTGCACGAAGCCAAGCCCCAGGCGTAGTCAAGAAAACGTCAAAGCGCGAGCTAACGCACCGCTTTAGTGAGCGGCTGACCGATTTTTTCTTTAGGAAAGCGCCTGATTCCAGTACTTTAGAGGCACTTTAAAAATTTAACCCAGGCAGGAGCCTCCATGGAAAAGCTGAAGAATCTTTTCAAAGTAAAAGCCGACGCCCTCGGCGCTGAAATCAAAGACATTATTAAAGAGCACGGCACGAAGAAAATCGGCGAAGTGCAGCTCGCTCAGGCCTTTCAAGGCATGCGCGGAATCACCGGCATGGTGTACGAGCCCTCGCTCCTGGATGCTCAAGAAGGCATTCGTTTTCGCGGCTACTCGATTCCTGAGCTTCAGGCCAAGCTTCCGAAGTTCAAAGGCGGAAGTGAGCCGCTTCCTGAAGGTCTGTTTTGGTTACTCCTGACCGGTGAAATCCCCACCGAATCGGATGTCGCTGCTCTTTCGGCCGACTGGAAAGCCCGCGCGAAAGTTCCAGCTCACGTTTTTAAAACCATCGATGGCCTTCCGGTCGATGCCCACCCCATGACCCAGTTCGTGACCGGAGTGATGGCGCTTCAAACGCAGTCGCAGTTTGCCAAGCAGTACGCTGCTGGAATGAACAAAAAGGATTACTGGGCAGCCACCTACGAAGACTCGATGAACCTCATCGCTTGTCTTCCGGAGATCGCAGCCTACGTTTATCGCCGCAAGTACCTGGGCGGAAAAGCCATGGCTTCGGATCCGTCGCTGGATTGGGCTGGAAATTTTGCTCACCTCTTGGGCTACGGCTCGAATGAGGGCTTCAAAGAGCTCATGCGCCTCTACCTGACGATTCACTCTGATCACGAAGGTGGAAACGTGTCGGCTCACACCACCCATTTGGTAGGCTCTGCCCTTTCGGATGCCTACTTGTCGTTTGCTGCCGGAATGAACGGTCTTGCCGGACCTCTTCATGGCCTTGCCAACCAAGAAGTCATCAAGTGGATTTTCGAAATGCAAAAAGCCCTGGGAACTCAAACTCCCTCAGGTGAACAGATTTCGGAATACGTGAAAAAGACCTTAGCAGAAGGAAAAGTGGTTCCAGGGTACGGGCACGCGGTGCTTCGTAAGACCGACCCACGCTTCACAGCTCAGGCTGACTTCGCTCGGAAGCACATGCCGAAAGATCCTTTGGTCAACACGGTGTGGAATATCTTTGAAACTGTTCCAACGATTTTGGGCAGCATGGGCAAAATCAAGAACCCCTGGCCTAACGTGGATGCTCACTCTGGAGCGCTCCTGCTTCACTACGGCATGAAAGAGTACGATTACTACACCGTGCTCTTTGGCGTGAGTCGAGCACTGGGTGTTCTTGCAGCTTTGATCTGGTCGCGCGCGCTGGGCTTTCCGATTGAGCGTCCGAAGTCGGTGACCACGGCGAACGTCAAGGCTTGGCTCAAAGGCGAAGCCGAGATTTGGGAATAATTCGAAGCCCCTCTTCCATGAAGTGGAAACCCTGGCGGGTGAAGCTCGTGAATTATTGGCCCCCGTTTCTGGGCTCGGGCATTCGTGTCCGCCGGATGACTGCCGATTTTCGCCTCATTGAGGTGGAACTTCGGCAGTCGTGGTTCAATACGAACTATGTTGGGGTGCATTTTGGCGGCTCGCTCTATGCGATGACGGACCCCTTTTACATGCTCATGCTCATTGAGAACCTCGGGCCTCACTACATAGTCTGGGATAAAGCTGCAGTGATTCGGTTCAAACGCCCCGGACGGGGTGTGGTGTCGGCTCGCTTCACTCTGAGCCAAGAGCAGATTCAGGAAATTCAGGCGCGAGTCGACCGTGAAGGAAAATCTGAGGCTCAATTTCAGATTCAGGTTCTCGATCAAAAAGGCGAAGTCGTTGCCGAGGTGGAAAAAACCATCTACTTGCGTAGGAAAGATTTGGTGAAAGCCCCTACGAAGCTTGCGCCTGCTCCTCACGCTCCCTGACTGGAAGGATGAGCTCAAACTCCGCCCCTCCACCAGGGGCATCTCGCACGGCAATCGTGCCCCCATGTGCGATTGAAATCTTTTTACAGATATAAAGCCCCAATCCAAATCCAGACACTCGACTTGCTCCAGACCCGCGAGCGAATCTATCGAAAATCACCGACTTCATGGAATCAGGAACTCCAGGACCATGATCTCGAACTTTCAGGCTCGCGGTTCCATCAATACGCTTGAGCGTCACTACGATTGTGCTTTTATTCGCGTACTTCACCGCATTACTAATCAGATTGACCAATATCTGTTCCACACGCATTGGATCAAAACTTCCAAAAACATGAGGATCAATGTCTTCTACAATTGCGGATCCGGAACTCTCAATCCATTGCCGATGCTCTTCAAGCACACGAATGACAAAGTCCGATAAGTTGATCTCCTCAGGTTGAATTCTAAAATTACCAGTCTGAAGCTGTACAGCATCTAGGAGATTATTCGTAAGCACTTCCATTCGTCGCAGTTGCTCAATCGCTACACGAATCAACTTTTCAGGCGAAGGCCCTGAACGCCTGATCTCGAGTTTAGACTCGGGACCCGCCAAAACAGACGACAGTGTCTCTAGACTTAGTTTGAGTGGAACCAATGGGGTTTTTAGCTCATGCGAGGCGAACGAAACGAACTCATCCCGATTTCTCAGAGCATTTTTAATTTGCACCATTAAATCAGCTCGTTCTTGCTGTAGCTTTCGGCGCTCAGTAATATCCTGGGCAATTCCACCGACAAAGGTAACGCCATTCAGTACCTTGCGAACCCCACCGCGATCTGAAATCCATCGAATATGACCATCATCTTTTCGGCGAATCCTAAATTCCGTCTCGAAACGAAGTGACCTTCCTTCGATCCAGGCATTCCAGGATTCACTAACCATTTTCTTATCTTCATCAACCACAGCACTCATCCAGGCATGCGGGTCAGCATAGAGCTCACGAACTGGGATGCCCCATATTTTTTCAAAGGCAGGGCTAGCATAGATCACACGGTTGAGGTCCAACCGGATGCACCAGAGCACCTGATCAACGCTTTCCGATATCAAACTTAAGAGGACTTCTTGGGGTAACTCCAGCTCAGAAGAAACTCTCTTGGAAAGAGGCATCTGAACCGAAGAAGCAATGGGCGTTCCTAATTTATCTTCCTTGAGAAGGGCCAGATGACGGACCACGACCACCGCCGCCACCCCCACGTCGTCTACGTCGTCGCGGTGGAGCATTCTCGCGAGGCTCGAAAGACGCGCCGGGGCCTGTGGTCAGCTTCTTTCCGAGAAGCTTTTCAATCTGCACTACGGTGCGATGATCGCGCGGCGTAATCAGAGTGGTCGCAATTCCCGTTGCGCCTTGTCGACCCGTACGTCCGATTCGATGGATATAATCTTCAGGCTCCATTGGAAGATCGTAGTTAATGACGTGCGCCACGTTGTCCACGTGAATGCCGCGCGCAGCAACATCAGTGGCGATCAAAATGCGGTACTTTCCAGATTTAAATTCTTTAAGCGCAAGCTCGCGATCGGCTTGAGTTCGATCGGAATGAATGAAGGTGGCATCATACACTCCATGACTATGGAGCCAGCGCCAAAGTCGGGTTGCGCCATCCTTAGAGCGAGTGAACACAATCATGGTTCCGGGCTCTTCACGTAAAAGCCTCATGAACTCTCGAGGCTTGGTTTCCTCGGTCACATTCCGAAACCGCTGCTCTACGGAGGCGTTGGCCACCGTAGGCTTACCGATGGCGATGCGCTCAGGC